>NZ_MBLN01000001.1:0-157844 GCF_001854645.1 Pseudofrankia sp. EUN1h
CCCCGGCGATGGGCCGGTGGTTGGCCCGGTCGGTGCGGACCAGGTCCGCGAGCACCTTCGCGTCGCCGGCGTCGCTTTTCGCCCCCGAGGTGACGTGCCGTTCCCGGTACCGGGCCGCGGACAGCGGATTGATCGCATAGACCTGGTAGCCGGCCGCGGCCAGCGCGCCGACCCACGGCCCACGGTCGGTCTCGATCCCGACCACCACCGCCGCAGGCTCGTCCCCATCGCCCAGATGGTCGGCGATCAGGCCGTGCAGCTCGGYGATCCCGGCCACGCCCTCCGGCAGCCGACGGCGCACGAGCCGCCGGCCGGTCTCGTCCTGGATCTCGATGTCGTGATGGGCCTCGGCCCAGTCATCCCCGACGAACAGCAACCCCGGTTCCCTTCCCAGCTGTCGATCATTCAACAGAGCCTTCGGGAAGGATCGCGCACACCCTAATGGATCAGTGCTCGACGGCACGACATCCCACCGGTCGTCTCACCCTCCCAGYGAACCAGCGGCGACACGATCTAGGACTAGACCTCGATCATCAGGCCTGGCGAAACGAGTGCTCGACCGCTGGCGGCTCGGACACCAATCCATCACGGATAGAACCGGTGCAGCCCCATTAGGTGATGGAGAAGCCGCCGTCGACGGTGAGGACCTGGCCGGTGACGAAGCCGCCGGCGTCGCTGGCGAGGAAGAGCAGCGCCGCGGCCAGCTCCTCGGGGTCGCCGATGCGGCCCAGCAGCCGGCGGGGCGTATGGGCCTCCAGATAACCGGGGGAGTACTGGCCGGTCATCTCGGTGGCGAAGAAGCCGGGGGCGAGCGCGTTCACCCGGATGCCCTTGCGGGTGCCCCACTGCTGCGCCAGGTCCCTGGTCAGGCCGAACAGGCCCGCCTTGCTGGCTGAGTACGCCGCCTGGGGCAGGCCCGCGGTCGTGATGCCGAGGACGCTGGAGATGTTGACGATGCTGCTGCCCGGCTTCATGACCCGGCCGCAGGCCTGCGCCATCCAGTAGCAGCCGTTCAGGTTGAGGTCGACGACGGAGCGGAACTGCTCGGGGGTCTCCCGGGTGGCCGGCACGGCGGTGCCGATGCCCGCGTTGTTCACCAGGATGTCCACCCGGCCGAACTCGGCCATCGCCGCGGCGACCAGCGCCTGGCAGTCGGCCGGCTCGGTGACGTCGGTCCGCACCGCGACGGCCCGCTGGCCGGCCGCCTCCACCAGCGCCTTGGTCTCCTTGAGCCGGTCCTCCCGGCGAGCCCCGAGGGCGACGTCGGCGCCTGCTTCGGCGAGCGCCTTAGCGAACGCGACGCCGAGCCCGGCGGACGCTCCGGTGACGATGGCGACCCGTCCATCGAGCCGAAAGCGGTCAAGCACGGACATGCTTCCCCACCGATCTTCTAGGACTGAGCCTTCCGCGATTCTGCCCGTTCCGGTCAGCGGAGGATGCCGGTGTGGCCGAGGGAGTAGCGRCCGGGCTGGGGCCAGACCGACAGGCCGTGCGGGCCGGCGCCGACCGGGATGCGGGCCAGCAGCTCGCCGTTCTTGGTGGAGATCGCGTAGACCTCGCGGTTGTAGCGGCCGGAGAGCCACAGGACGTCGCCGTTGACCGAGACACCGCCCATGTCCGGGCTGCCGCCCGGGATCCGCCAGCGGTCGACGATCTTCCTGGTGGCGAAGTCGATCAGCGAGATCGTTCCTTCTCCGCGGTTGGAGACGTACAGCACCTTGGCGTCGCGGCTCGGGTAGAGGCCGTGGGCACCTTTTCCGGTAGGCATGAACTCGATCTGGCGGAAGTCCTCGCCATCAATCAGATGGACGCCGTTCTGGTCCATGTCGGCGACGTAGAAGACCTCGCCCTGGGGGTCGAGCTTGATGTCCTGCGGCATCCCGCCGACCGTGAGGTAGCCGAGCACCCGCTGGTTCTTCCAGTCGACCTTGACGAGTTTCCCGGAGAACTCGCACGTGGCGATCAGGTAGCTTTCGTCGGCCGAGTAGTCGATGTGATCGACGCCGGGACAGGTCACCGACAGCTGGCGGTGGAGCTTCCAGGTGTGCGCGTCGTAGAAGTCCAGCCGCTGCTGAGCCTCGGCGACGACGATCGCGTATGCCCCGTCCGGGGTGAAGTACATGTTGTACGGGTCGGCGACGGGAATGTTCGGGCCCTCGACCCGGCCGGTGACCGGGTCGATCGGTGTGAGGCTGTTACCGATGTTGTTCGTGGCATACAGCGTCGACAGGTCCCAGGCCGGCACGACGTGCTGTGGCTTGGCGCCGGTGGTGAACTCGTCGATGACCTTGAAGGTCTTCGGGTCGATGACCGTCACCGTGTCGCCGTCGCTGTTCGGCACGTAGACGAGCGAGCGCTGGCCGGTGACCTCCGGGCTCAGGTCGCCCGGGCCGGTGTGGGCGTAGATGCCGCGCCCGCCAGCCCCCGCGGGCGGCACGCCCGCCGAGGTGCCCGCCGAGGTGCCCGCCGGGGGCGTCGTCGTGCCGGCTGGCATGGTCATGGTGCCCATGCCGGCGGCGTCGGCGGTGTGGGCGTCCGCGCCGGCGCCGGGCACGCCGTCGTCCGAGCAGCCGGTCGTCACGGCGGCGACGAACGCCGCGGTGACGATCGCCGCTCGGAGGTCGACCCGCGCGCGCCKGGCGGGGCACGCGCGCCTCACGAACCTGAATCGGAATACATCTTCCGCATACCGCTGGCGACGCACAGTCGGTCAGCTTTGCCGTCTCTGGGCTCGCTGTCATGCATCCGCGCCGTGTCCCGCGGACGTCGTCCGCGTGCCCGGCCGCCGTCCGCCGCGCGGCGCGGCCGCCGATCGTCGCGCGCCTGGGCCCCGACCGCCGCGCGGCCAGGTGAATACGCCCCGTGACCGCCCCGGCGACCGGCGTCACGTCGCGAAAAGAACGGCCGCTGTACACCCGTGCGTCCGGCGGCGATGGTAGGCAGGAAGGCATGGACCTTCGGATCTTTGTCGAGCCGCAGCAGGGCAGCACGTATGCCCAGCAACTCGGCGTCGCGCGGGCCGCCGAGGAGGGCGGGTTCGACGCCTTCTTCCGCTCCGACCACTACCTGCGGATCGGCGGCGGGGACCCGGGACCCGGCCCCACCGACTCCTGGGTGACGCTCGCCGGGCTCGCCGTCCAGACCAGTCGCATCCGCCTGGGCACACTGCTGACGAGCGCCACGTTCCGCTACCCGGGGCCGCTCGCGATCTCCGTCGCCCAGGTGGACGAGATGAGTGGCGGGCGCGTCGAGCTCGGCCTCGGCGCCGGCTGGTTCGAGGCCGAGCACCAGGCGCAGGCGATCCCCTTCCCGGCACTCGGTGAGCGGTTCGACCGGCTCACCGAGCAGTTGGAGATCATCACCGGCCTGTGGACGGCCCCGGTCGGCGAGACCTTCGGGTACGAGGGCCGGTACTACTCGGTCACCGACAACCCGGGGCTGCCGAAGCCGGCCCAGCGGCCGCGGCCGCCGATCATCATCGGCGGGTCCGGACCGGCGCGCACGCCGCGGCTCGCCGCTCGGTACGCCGACGAGTACAACGCGGCCTTCAAGCCCGTGGCGGAGGCCGCCCGGCTGTTCGACCAGACCAGGCGGGCCTGCGAGGAGATCGGGCGCGACCCGGGCAGCCTGAAGCGCTCGGTGGCCCTCACGACCTGCTGTGGACGGGACGAGGCCGAGCTCACGCGGCGGGTCGAGGCGGTAGGCCGGCAGCTGCCGGAGCTGCGGGAGAACGGCCTGGCCGGCACCCCCGCGGAGCTGGTCGAGAAGATCGGCGCCTATGCCAAGATCGGCGCGGACCGCGTCTACCTCCAGGTTCTCGACATGGACGACCTCGACCAGATCGCCCTGCTCGCCGCCGAGGTCCGCCCACACGTCTAGGTCCCGGGCAGCGCGAATCCGCCCGGCTCGCGGCCCTTCACGATCACCGCGACCGCGACCGCGACCGCGTCGTCGCGGTCGCGGTCTGGCCGAATCCGCGACCGCGACGACGCGGAGGTGGTGATCTACCGGTCGCTGCTGGCGGGCGGCCGCCCGCCAGCAGCCCTAGCGTCCCGCTGTCGGGCGGAACATGACTAAGACGGTGGGATTCCGGCGGGCGTAGCGGACGGCTGCCCGGGCGGCCGAGCCGGATGCCCACACCATCGTCCACTCGACCGGCACCAGGCTGACCACGCCGGTTACCCGCTCGTAGAGGTCGTCTTGGACGGCGCGCTCGGCGGTGTGCGACGCCTGCGCCACGCCGTCCATCCCGAAGGCGCAGTACATGCCGGAGGTCCAGCGGGCGAACCGGGCCCATCGGTCACGTTCCGCCACGACCACCAGCCTCGAGCCGGTCCGCACCGCGAGCTCGGCTGCCAGCAGGACATCCGCGAGCTCGCCGGGGTCACCCGCGCGCAGACCGACGATCACACTGCTACCGGACGCGACCGCGGTCGCGACCGCTCGGTCCTGCGCTTGCTCCACGGCCCCTCCTCGGGTTGACCGTTCGACCTACTTGAGCCCGATTGTGACGCACCTCATAGGCAAGTGGAAGGCCTAGTGAAGTGCATCTCGTTCGCTGTGTCCATACCCGCATCCGGGACGCGTCAGGCGCGCGGGATCCGCCCGCAGCGCGGTCCAAGGACTCTGGGCGCCTGGGCCTAAAGGCCTAGAACCCACCACATTTCCGTCACGCTCCGTGTCGGATCGAACGGGCATCGCGAATTAGCGACAAAGGTCACCATCGGCGGACATTTTTCGAGCTTGCTTCGATTGGCACCATTCGGGCGGTTGGCCCGCGCGCGGGTGGCCTGAAGGCGGCCGTGGGGGGCGGGAGTGTCCTGAAGGTCACAGCGAAGGGGGGGTCGATGCGACCTGTTCGGACGGCCGCGGCGGTCATGGTCGTGGCGGCGTTGGCGGCGGCCAGCGCCTGCGGCGGGGGCGAGTCCGGCGGTTCGGGCGACCCTGGGCGGACGGTCGACCTCGCGGACTTCACCCCTGGCCCGCCCAAGGGCTGGGACGCGAACGGCTTCAGCGTCGACGCCTCCTCGCTGCGGTGCGCCGGCGCGGCGACCAACCCGACCCGGGGGATCACCGACACCTCGGTCAAGGTCGGCGGGCTCGCCGTCATCACCAGCCCGGCCACCAGCTCGATGGCCGGCATCGACGTCGGCGCCAAGGTGCGCTTCCAGCGGGCGAACGCCGCCGGCGGCGTCGCCGGGCGCACGATCGACTTCGTCGGCGTCAAGGACGACGCGCTGGACCCGGCGCGCAACGGCCAGCAGGCGCACGCGCTGGTCGAGCAGGACCAGGTCTTCGCCGTCGTCCCGGTGGCGACGGTGTTCTCGAACTTCCTCGACGTCTTCTGCGCGCAGCGGGTGCCGTTCTTCGGCTGGGGCATCGGCGGGGGCTTCTGCGACACCGCGAACGGCTTCGGCATCACCGGCTGCCTGCTGCCCGACCGGCCGAAGGTCGACGCGACCACCTGGGGCCTGATGGTGACCTCGGTGCTCGGCCCGGTGGAGCAGGCGAAGACGAAGGCCGTCGCCGTCATCGGGCTGGACACGGACGCCTCGCGCGCGGGCGTCGACGCCGTGGCACGGGGCGTCCGGCTCGCCGGTATCCCCGTGTCCTATGACAAGTCGCCGATCCCGCTGTCCGGCCTCAACGACGCGACCGCGATCGTGGGCGACATCATGACGTCGAACAAGGGCGGTCCGCCGGATCTGGTCATCTTCCCCGGCGACTTCGAGTCGACGACCAAGGTGACCGAGGCGCTCAAGGCCAACGGGTACAAGGGCGACACGATCAACGCCGTCGGCTACGACCCGCGGCTGACCAGCCTCGACGCCCTCGACGGCGCGCACACGCTGCTCCAGTTCGCCGTCCCGGAGGCCGACACACCGGCGATCCGGCAGCTGAAGGCGGACTTCGCGCAGTACGCCCCGGACCAGCCGCTCACCCTGCCGGCGATGGCCGGCTACTGGTCGGCCGACATGTTCGTCGCGGCGCTGACGGCGACGGGCCGCGACCTGACCGCCGACTCCTTCCTGAAGAAGCTCAACAGTGGCGACTTCTCCTACTACGTGCAGGACACCGTCGCGGAAAGCCGGTGGCCGCTCAACCACGCCACGTCCCCGCCGTGCTTCGCGATGGCCCAGCTCAGCCAGCACCAGTACCAGGTCGCTACGAAGCTCACCTGCGGCAGCCTGGTCCCGCTGGCATCCGCGCCCTCGTCGACGCCAACCGGCTGACGCCGCTCGCCGCTGCCGGGCTCCGGCGAACTCGGAGCCGGGCGCCGGAGGTGAGAGGCTGCTCCGAGCTGGAGCTGGAGCCGCGCCGGGATGGCGACGCGTGAGCGAGCGGAGGCGGGCGTGGAGGCCGGAACCGGGCTGGAGCCGGACCGTCGTGGGGTGGCGGTGGTGACCGGGGGCAGCAGGGGAATCGGCGCGGTGACCGCGGTCGAGCTGGCCAGGCACGGGTGGGACGTGTGCCTGAGCTATCGGGCGGACGAGGCGGCGGCGGCCGGGGTGCTGGCCACCTGCGAGCAGGCCGGAGCGCGCGCCGTCGCGGTGCGCGCGGACGTGGCCTCGGCCGAGGACGTGACCGCGCTGTTCGCCGCCGCCGACCGCCTCGGGCCGGTGACGGTCCTGGTCAACAACGCCGGGATCGTCGGCCGCCGGGCCCGCGTCGACGAGCTGGCGCCCGAGCGGCTGGAACGGATGATGGYGGTCAACGTGGTGGGTGCCTTCCTGTGCGCAGGCGCTGCCGTCCGTCGGATGTCCACCCGTCACGGCGGGAGCGGCGGCGCGATCGTGAACGTGTCGTCGGCCGCCGCCCGGCTCGGCAGCGCCGGCGAGTACGTCGACTACGCGGCTTCCAAGGGCGCCATCGACACGATGACCATCGGCCTCGCCAAGGAGGTCGCGGCCGAGGGGGTCCGGGTCAACTCGGTCCGCCCCGGCGTCATCGACACCGAGATCCACGCCAGCGGTGGCCAACCGGACCGGGCGGCCAAGGTCGGCTCCACGGCCCCTGTCGGCCGGGCCGGCACCGCCGCCGAGGTCGCTGCCGCCATCCTCTGGCTCTGCCTTCCCGAGACCTCTTCCTACGTCGTCGGCACCTTCCTGGACGTCACCGGAGGTCGCTGACCCCTCGGAACCTCAGGCCGGGCAGATGGTCGGGCGGATGGGCGCGGCGGCGTGGGGGCGTGGGCGCGGCGGCGGGAACGGATGGGCCCCGGGAGTGCCAGGCGCGGTGGCCCCGGCCAGTGCCGGCGCCGCCGGCCGGGCGAGCGCCGCGGCCGGGGTGAGCACCGTGGGCGCGGACAGGGCCGGAGCCGGCCGGCGGGCTTGAGGCTGGGCCGGCATGGGCTCCGGTACCGACGGCTGACGCGTGGCCTGGCTGGGGATGCGGGTCTGGGCCTCCATCAGGTAGGCCGCGACGGAGCCGGCCCTGCCCTTCACGGTCATCGGGGGCAGCGGCACGAGGCGGGCGCCGTATTCACCGCGCAGCGCACTGGCGGTCGGTTCGGACAGGACGGTCTGGCCGGCGTGGGCGAACGCCTGGAGCCGGGCCGCGAGGTTCATGGTGTCGCCGACCAGGGTGTACTCGCGGCGCGCGTCCGAGCCGAGCAGCGCCGCCGCGACCTCACCGGTGCTCACGCCGATGCCGAGGCCGAAGGGCGCGAGCCCCTCCAGCTCCCAGCGAACGTTGAGGGTGCGCTGCCGCGCATGCATCGCGACCGCCGCCCGCGCGGCCCTGGTCTGGTGGTCGTCCTGGGGGTAGGGAGCGCCGAAGACGGCGATGACGGCGTCGCCCGCGTACTGCAGGACGGTTCCGCCCTCATCGAGGATCGCCGCGTTCATCTCGCGACGGTGCGCGTCGAGGAGGCCCGCCAGCACCATCGGGTCTGCCCGCTCGGCGATCGAGGTGTAGCCGCGGATGTCCGACATCAGCACGGTGACCACGAGGCGCTCGGTGCGCTGGCCGGCGCCGGCGTCGGACCGCAGCTTCTCGGCGAGGCCACCGGGCAGCAGCCGGGACAGCGCCTCGCCCTGCTCCTCGCGGCGCACGATCGCGGCATGCAGCAGCCGGAGCTGCCGCAGCGCGCCGGACCGACCGTTGCTGGCGCCCTGAGCCAGTCGGAGCAGCGTCGCATCGATAGCGCTGTTCACCGCTTCCGGTGTGTCGCCGCGGCGTTCGGCGATCACCCGGATCGACCGGCCCTCGGCGACGTCGCGCAGGAGTTGTGCCTGGTCATCGCTGAGGTCGGCCGCGTCGCGAACCGGGCTGAGTACGGCGGCGACGATCTCCGGGTCGAGCATCGACGAACCGGCTGCCACCTCCCGGATGGCCCGCACCAGGATCTCCGGATCGGCTAGGCGCTCCTTGAGCAGGTAGGCACAGCCACCTGCGTCGGCGCCGGCCAGCAGACCGATCGCATACTCCGGCTCGTCGTACTGGGAGAGCAGCACCACGCCAGTTCCAGGCGCGTAGTGACGGATCTCGCGGGCGGCATCGACCCCTTCATCGGAAAAGGTCGGCGGCATCCGGATGTCCGTGACCACGACCCGCGGTCGGCGAGTGCGGGCAAGTTGGACAAGCTCGTCTCGGTCGGCGGCGACGCCGACCACGGTCAACCCAGGCACCCGGGCGAGCAACGCCCGCACCCCGGCTCGGACGATCAAGTTGTCGTCCGCAAGCAGCWCCCCGATCTGCTCCATGGTGCTAATTCAGCCCTGTTGGTGACCCGATGCACAGGGCGGTKGGACCACCGGCACGGTGGTGCCAGCACCACATTCCTTTTGGGGATGACTCGTGGACATCGGTTCGCGGCGTCCCGTCGCCCGGTAACCGCACTGTCCCAACGCGAACGGGCAAATCGGGCGAGGGCGGCGACCGGTAGCCGCCCCGCGTGTTCCGGCGAACCTTGGCACCAATGGGGTAATTTGCCCGTTCTTGTTGTTACTGGCCGATCGGCACTTCGATCGGCACTGGAGTGCGGTCCTGAGGGAAGATCGTCCGCGAGCCCGCGCTCTGGCGTAGCAGGCGCGCTACGCTCCGGCAGAGAGTTTGGGGTGGCGAGTTTCCTTGATGGATGTGACGGACCGCTTGGACCTGGCCGAGGGGTCAGCAACCGGGGCGGACCGCGTACACCAGGACCACATCGGGGTGGTGGCGCTGAACAGCGAGACCGACTACGCCGCCCGTGRCTGGCTGGAGACGGTTCCCGACCCAGCCGTCGCGGTGCGCGCGGATGGCAAGATTGCCGCGGTGAACGCCCGCGCCGCCGCGCTGCTCGGTTACGCCCACGATGACCTCATCGGCCAGCCTGTAGATGCGATCGTCTCCGACGGGCTCGCTGCCGTTGGTCTCCGCCGGGACGCCGCCGAGCCGGGTGACCCGGCTCGGCTGGAGGATCTTGGTCGGGTCACCGGGGCCGTGGCGCACGACGTCAACAACCTGCTGTCGGTGATCAGGAACTATGCCGTGTTCGTCGGTGACGCGCTGGACGCGGCCGCCGAGGCCGACCGGACCGCTCGGGACGCCGGCGGCCCGGTCGACTGGGAGGCCCTGCGCCACGACGTGGCGCAGATCCAGCACGCGGGCGAGCGGGCGGCCGAGCTCACGGCCCAGCTGCTGGCCGTCGTCCGCCGCAAGCCGGCCGAGCTCGGCGCCGTCGATCTGTGCGCGGTCGTCCGCGAGACGGTCGGCATGCTGCGCCGCCCGCTCGGCGAGCGGATCGACGTCCGGGTCGAGCTCGACGACGACCTGTGGCTCGTGTCCGCCGACCGGGCGAGGCTGGAGCAGGCGATCATCAATCTGGCGATGAACGCCCGCGACGCGATGCCGCAGGGTGGCACGCTGACGGTGACGGCCGGCAACGTCGTGCTCGGCGGCCCACCGGAAGCGGCGCCGTCCTCCCCGTCCTCCCAGGCCTCTGCCGCCTCCGTGGCCTCCTGGGCGCCGGCGGGAGGCGCCGAGCCGGCCGGCGACCAGGAAGTGGGCGCGGACCTGCCAGGGCGGCGTTTCGTGAGCCTGTGGGTGACCGACACGGGCACCGGGATGACGCCGGCGACGCGGGCGCGCGCGTTCGAGCCGTTCTTCACGACCAAGCCAGAGGACTCCGGTACCGGTCTCGGCCTCGCGGTGGTCCACGACGTCGTCACCCAGGCCGGTGGCGAGGCTCAGATCTCCTCGGCGGTCGGCCTCGGCACCACCGTCAGCCTGCTACTACCCGCCTGCGATCCGCCCGGGCCGCGCGGACCCGCGGTGACCAGGGCGACGGCCGGCGAGCCGGCCCGCCTGGAGGAAACGGCCTGGTCCGCGACCCCACTGGCGTCCCCGCCCGGGGACTCGGCGGCCCCGGACGCGCTGTGGATCTGTCATCGACGGCTCGACGGCGCGCCGTCCCGGTCCGCCGGCGCCCGCCGTTCCCGCGTCCAGTCACCCGCCCCCTCGACGGTCTCCCGAGGCGCCGGCGCCCGTCCGTAACCGTGCCTCGGTGCCTCGGTGCCTCGGTGCCTCGGTGCCTCGGTGCCTCGGGATCCGGGACGTCGTGGAACTCGCCTATTGGGCTTCCTGCCGAGGGATGGCCGAGACCAGTGCGGTGTCGACACCCACCGGYCCGAGGTCCGCGGCGCCGCCGGGTTCACGCAGCGGGGCCGGCCRGCCAGGCAGCGGCTGGTAGAAGAACGCCGTCGCGTCGGTGGCGTGGGTGCTGTCGGGACTGGCCGGATCGAGGTCGCGGTCCCAGGTGATCGCGTCCACCGGGCAGCTGCGCGCGCACGCGCCGCAGTCGATGCATTCCTCGGGGTGGATGTAGAGCTTGCGCTCACCGGTATAGATGCAGTCGATCGGGCAGTCGTCGACGCAGGAACGGTCCATGACGTCGACGCACGCCTCGCCGATCACGTAGGCCATCGCTACCCGCCGCCTAGAGCGCCAAAGGGTGTGCGAAAATGATCTTCTTTCGCGCACCTGGAGGCCGTTGTCCCCGGGATCATTACCGGGAGGTCTTCTGGTAGGTCAGAGACTCGGCGGCAGCGCTCGCGGCGGCGACCCCGGCCTGCCGGCGCGGCAGCACGTTCGCCGCCGTGCCCTGGTCGCCCGCCCGCCCGCCCGCGCCCTTGCCCGTGGCCCCTCGCTCGGCGTGCAGCGGCCCGGTGGCCTCGATCCAGGTCCCGCCGCGTACGCAGCCGACGGGGGCCAGCCGGCGCTCGCCCGCGATCGTCTCGAAGCCGTCGGAGAAGGCGGCCGGCCCTTCCTCGACCCGCAGCACGCTCACCTCGGCCGGGCGGCCGACGTCCAGGGTGCCCAGCTCCGCGGAGCGGCGGATCGAGGCGGCGGGATTCACCGTCGCCATCGCGATGACGTCCGCCAGCGAGGCGCCCAGCGACCAGATCTTCGACATCGTCTCGGGCAGCGAGTAGACCGGCCCGTCCTCGTTGAACAGGTTGAGGTCGGTGCTGACCGTGTGCGGCGGGTAGCCCAGGTCGAGCAGCGCCCGCGCGGCGGCGAACCGGAAGTCCGAGCCGGAGTGGCCCACGTCGAGCCGCACCCCGCGCGCCACGGCGTCGGCGAATACCGGGTGGACGGCCGTCCCGTCGTTCACGAGCGCGCCGGAGTGGCCGCGGAACGCGTGCGTGACGATGTCGCCGGGGCGCAGCGCCGCCAGCGCGTCCAGGTTCGTCAGGCTCTTGGTGTACGGGTACTTGCCCAGGTGGATCATGATCGGCAGGTCGCCGGCGATGGACTTGGCGCCCTCCAGGAACGGCGAGACCCGGGCGTCCTCGGTGGTCGTCGCCCGGACCTTGAAGCCGACGACATAGTCCCTGTGCTCCTCGATGGTCGCCGCGGCGGCGTCCAGGTCGAGGTTGCGCGGGTCGTTGGCGATCTCCAGGCGGTGGGCGATGAAGTCCTTCGTCGCCAGGTAGAGCAGGCACGGGTCCATGAACGCGAGCACGCGGGTACGGACCCCCGGACCCTGCGCGAACGCGCGTGAGATGCCGAGCGTGCGCACCCCCGAGGTGCCGCCGTCGACCACGACCGGGACGCCGACCTCGACGCCGGCCCGGTCCGGATGCACGCAGAAGTCGCCGAGGCCGGGGTAGACGTGCACGTGCAGGTCGATGAGGCCGGGTGTGACGACGAGCCCCGCGCAGTCGATGACCTCGGCCGAGGCACCGCCCGCCGGAGCCTCCGCCGGTGGCGTCGTGTGCGCGGCGCCGGCGGCGGGGCCGACGGCCACGATCCGGCCATGCGCGCAGACCACGTCCGCGATCATGTCGATGCCGTTCGCCGGGTCGATCACCCGTCCACCGGCGAGAACCGTGACGCTCGCGGCGTCACCAGAGTTCGGGTCGCGCATGTCTCTCCGATCGAGCTTCCCGCCGAGGACCGGCGGCATGGCCGAGGACCGGGCGACGGTGCCCAGAACACATGTTCGCGTCCTCGCGAACCGAGGTCCAAGACGCAAACCCGCGCGGAGCCATAGCCCTTTCCTATAGTCCAGGCAGGGCCGACGAACACTCGTCGGGAAGGGCGGTGCGGTGGCCAGGCAAGGCGGCGAAAGCGCGCGTCCGGCCGGCGCGCAGACGCGGCCATGGCTGGACCTGCGACAGGTGGGGTACTTCGTGGCGGTCGCCGAGGAACGGTCGTTCACCGCGGCCGCGGCCCGGCTGCTCGTCTCGCAGCCCTCGCTGTCCCAGCAGATCCGCGCGCTGGAGCGTCAGGTCGGCACGGCCCTGCTGGAGCGCTCCAGCCGCGGGGTGCGGCTCACGCCGGCCGGCCGGGCGTTCCTGGACGCCGCCCGCGGCCTGATCGCGGACGCGGGCACCGCGGTGACCCGGGCCCGCGCGGCCGCCGGGCTCGACGGCGGCATCCTGCACGTGGCCACGCTGACGTCGCTGGCGACGTGGGTGCTGCCGTCGGCGGTCGTGGCCTTCCGGGAGCGGTTCACCGACGTTCCGCTGCGGATCACCGAGCACCCCGACCGGCTCGGCCTGGAGGAGTTCATGGCCGAGGGGCGCGCCGACCTCGCGGTCGGGGCGCGGCCCCCCGACTGGGCCGGGCCGGTGCGCTGGCTCGGCGACGAGCGCTACGTGCTCGTCGTCCCACCTGGCGACCCGCGTGCCGGCCAGACCGGCGTCCCGCTGAGCGCGTTCGCCGCCGCCGACTGGGTGATGTACGCGTCGGGGCACGGCCTGCGGACCCTGGTGCTGGAGGCCTGYGGCGCGGCCGGGTTCACCCCGCGGGCGGCGGTCGAGTCACGCACCGTGGACGCGGCCGCGCGGCTCGCGGCGGCCGGGGTCGGGGTCGCGCTGGTCCCGAACGTGGCCGTGAGCGCGGACCTCGCGCCGCGCCGGGTCGAGCTGGCCGACGCTCCGGTCGTCGCGGTCGTCGGCTACGCCAGAGCGGCCTTCCCGCCGCGGGCGGCCGCGTTCCTCGACCTGCTCGCCAAGCTTCCGGTCCCCGGGCTCACCCGCCCGTCTCCCGCCCCTCCGGGCTAGCGGATGGGCGTACCGGATCGTGGGCACCGGCCACCGCACCTCGACGCGGCTGGCCCCGATGGGGCTGGTCCCGGCGCGGACGGCGCCGGCGGCACGGCGACCGTCAGCCGACGCCGTCGTGGTTGTCGGCCGGGCGCGGCTGGTAGGCGGCGAGGCCAGGGCGCTGCTCGATGCGGGTATGGGCCACCGGGGGGCGGGGGGCCGGCCGGGGCCACGCCAGCGACGCCCGCCAGGAACCGCCCGGTGCCTCCTCGCTGATCTGGGCGCCGGTCAGCGCGGCGACCCGGCTCAACCGGTCGGTCCTGGCGCCCGCGTCCCTGGCGGCGTCGGGACTCGCCGCGGCCGACATGGGGTCGGGCATCACGTGCAGCGTCAGCGCCAGGCCCTCGTTGCCCGACCGGATGGTCACGGCGGCGTTCGCGGCCGGCCGCAGCGGGTCGCTCTCGAGCAGCAGGATCTGGAGGGCGCCCAGCAGCTCGGCGATCTCGGCGCGCGTCGGCGCCGGGTCGCCGACCTCGATCACCGTCTCCAGCGTCCGCGTGAGCGGCCCGTGCACCCGGCTCGCCAGCGCCGACTCCAGGATCATTCGAGCGTCGTTGCTGGCCCGGAACGCCGGCGGCGGCAGGCGCAGCGTGGTGATGGCCCCGCGCAGCTGAGCCTCCACGTCGGCCAGCCGCTCGGCCTCCGGCCCGGTGAGGGTGCGGCGCACGGCGGAGCAGGCCAGCAGCACCGCCGTGAAGTCCTGGATCGGCCCGTCGTGGAAGACGTCGCCCAGGTGGCGCTGCTCGCGTTCCTGGTTGGCGACCATCAGCCGCAGCAGCAGGCGGGCACTCTCACTCACCGGGTCCACCGGGTCGTCCACTGGGGCCGGCGCCGTGGGGGACGCCTCTGGCCGGGCCGGGATGGTGGCCCGCACCTCGGCGGTGGCCACCGGCCTGGTGTCGGGCGGCCTGGTGTCGGGCGTCGAGCGGGGGGGAGCGGAGGCGGACACGGCGATGACGCCGGCCGCCTGCCTGCTGGGCCATGCGCCGCCTGATCCGCCATCCACCACCGGCAAACCGTAACGGCCGGCCGTCGCCCTTTCCATGATCGCAACGGGCCCGGCGGGTGGCGCCTCCCGGCCGGCTGGCGCGGGCTGGCGGGGGTCGCGCGCCGCGCGGGCGGGCGCGGCTCGGACGGTCAGATCGAGGTTCTGGCCGGTCACGACGCCCCTCGGGGACTGTCGACTGGCCGGGGCGTGGGTACCGGGCCGGGCGGCACGGAAGGGATCATGGTGGTAGTAGCGACGACCGTCGCCATCGGGCCGGTCTGCGCCGGTGGCTCGGGTGGGCCGGCGGCCRGTTGCGCCGCTGGTCGGCACGCGCCTCGCAGGCCGTGCACGGCGGTGATCAGGTCGTCGGCGCTGAACGGCTTGCGCAGCACCGCGACATCCCGCGGCAGGTCGTCGTCGATCCCGCCGGTCAGCAGCAGGCAGCGGGCGGGCGTGGACGGGTCCTGCGCGCGCAGCCGCTCGATCAGGTCGGTTCCGCTCCCGGAGCCGAGCCGCACGTCGATGATGAGCGTCTGGTAGTCGGTCGTCGGCAGGGCCAGCGCGTCCTCGACCGAGGCGGCCACATCCACCGAGTGCCCCTCGTGGCGCAGCAGTCGGCTGACCAGCGTCCTGATCATGTCGTTGTCGTCGACGACGAGCGCCCGCGGCTGGGTGTCGCCGGAGCGGGTACCGCTGGGGGCCGCTTCGGGTGCGGCGACGGCTGCCCTGGCCACGGGGCGCCCGATGGCCGCCGTGGGGCCGCTCGTCGCCATCGCCGGCCAGCCCGGCCTGGTCGGCGAGATCATCGAGCCCGCCCGGTGAGCCGGGGCGCGGCGTCCGCGCGGGTGGGGCCAGCGGCGCTCCTGGCCGCGCGGCTCCGGCCGGCACGGCTCGCGGCGGGGCGGCTCGCGCTGGGGCGCCACAGCTCCTGCTGACCCAGTGGCTGAGTTCCTACGGCTCGCACCAGCTCACCTCGCTCGCCTCGGCACACCCCGATGTCCACCGAACGGTCCACCGAACGCCCGCCGGTCGTCCTCGCGTGTCCCGTACGCGCGCGACGCCCGAGGACACCGTTGCGCCAAGAGCTCTGGCTGACAACCCCACGTGTGTGCCCATGTGGGATCGGCGTGACGGAGACGGGGCGGTGAAGTCGTAACGGTAATGGATCGGCTACACCATACGGCAGCCGTGCCAGCCTCGACATCCCGCTCGCGAGCCGCGGCGGCGCGCTCGCCGACGCCCGGCCGGATTCGTCAATAGGGACGTTCGGTCCTACCGCCCTGATGGCGGATCTAGCTCAAGCGGACGCAATACGGCAGACTGCCGGTGACCTGTCTCACATCCTGTCTGGCTCGAACGTGCCGGGTGGCCGCCGTGCCGCCCGGGTCCCCGCCGGCCTTCCGGTGCGTTCCCGGTCGGCCGCTCCAGCCGTCCAGGTCGCTCGGTCTCGGACGTCGACATCCCGCCCGTGGTGGATTTCGTGGCGCGACGGAGCGGTTTGCCGGCCCGCGGCGCGCGAGATGGTTGTTGAGTCAACGTTCTACCTCGGACCGCTCGCGCCCGGAACGGTCCGCGCTCGAAAGGACGGAGGCAGCACCCCGATGATCAGCACGATGCAGGACGTGYCGCTGCAGATCCGGCGGCTTCTCGATCACGCCACCACCGTCTTCGCCGACCAGAGGATGTTCACGGCGCAGCCCGGAGGCGGCCTGGTCGAGGCGACCTTCGCCGAGGCCGGCGCGAACGCGGCCCGGCTCGCGCACGCGCTGGTCGAGCTCGGCGTCGCCCAGGGCGACCGGGTCGCGACGCTGATGTGGAACAACCAGCAGCACGTCGAGACCTACTTCGCGGTGCCCTCGATGGGCGCGGTGCTGCACCCGCTGAACCTGCGGCTGCCCGGCGAGCAGATCGCCTTCATCGCGAACCACGCCGAGGACAAGGTCCTGCTCGTCGACCACACCCTGCTGCCGCTGGCCCGCGCGCTGCTGCCGGCGATGAAGACCGTCGAGCACGTCGTCGTCAACAGCCCGGCCGACGCCGGCACCGATCTCGACGCCCTCGCCGTCGCGGCCGGTCGGCCCATCGGCGTCCACGACTACGCGGGGCTCATCGCCGGGCGCCCGGCMGAGTTCGGCTGGCCGGACGTGGACGAGCGGTCGGCCGCCGCGATGTGCTACACGTCCGGCACCACCGGCGACCCGAAGGGCGTCGTCTACAGCCACCGGTCGATCGTCCTGCACTCGTCGGCGTCCGCCCTGCCGTCGATGATCAACCTGTCGGCGGCCGACCGGGTGCTCTCGATCGTGCCGCAGTTCCACGTGCTCGCCTGGGGCCTGCCGTACATCGCCTTCCTCACCGGCGCCGAGATGGTGCTGCCCGGCCCATTCCTGCAGGCGGAGCCACTGGCGAAGATGATCGAAGCAACCCGGCTGAACAAGGCGGCCGGCGTGCCGACGATCTGGCAGGGCCTGCACGCCTACGTCACGGCCAACCCGGGCGCCGCGGACATCTCCTCGCTCAAGGAGGCTCTCGTCGGCGGCGCGGCCTGCCCACCCTCGCTGATGGAGGACTTCGACCGGCTCGGGATCACGATGCTCCACGCCTACGGCATGACGGAGACGTCGCCCCTGGTCACCGTGGCCCGTCCGCCGGCGGGCCTGAGCCCCGAGCAGGCCCTGCCCTACCGGCTCACTCAGGGCCGGTTCGCCGCGAACGTGGCGGCTCGACTGGTCGGCGCGGACGGCTCCGAGCTGCCGTGGGACGGCCGGAGCACGGGTGAGCTGGAGCTGCGGGGCCCGTGGATCGCCGGCGCCTACTACGGCGTCGACGACGCCGGCAAGTTCCACGACGGCTGGCTGCGCACCGGCGACGTGGGCCACATCAGCTCCGAGGGCTATCTCACGCTCACCGACCGGGCCAAGGACGTCATCAAGTCCGGCGGTGAGTGGATCTCGTCGGTCGAGCTGGAGAACCTGCTCATGGCGCACCCCGCGATCGCCGAGGCGAGTGTCATCGGGGTGCCGGACGAGCGCTGGGGTGAACGCCCGCTCGCCCTCGTCGTGCTCCACCCCGACACGGAAGTGACCTTCCCCGAGCTGCGGGAGTTCCTGTCCGACAAGGTCGCGCGCTGGCAGCTGCCGGAGCGGTGGGCGGTGATCCCCGAGGTGCCGAAGACGTCGGTCGGGAAGTTCGACAAGAAGCGCCTCCGCCAGCAGTACGCCGTCGGCGACCTGCTGGTCGAGACGATCGCGACCAGCTGATCTACGCCGGGCCTCCCCGACTGGCCGGGGAGGCCCGGGGCTGGCTTCGTACCCATCGCGCCTGGGGATGCCGATTGGATAGCTTGGGCAGCCGGAGCGGTGGGGGAGGCTGGCGTTGGGCGTCATCTACCTGGTGCGGCACGGCCAGGCGTCGTTCGGGTCCGCGGACTACGACGTGCTCTCCGAGCTCGGCTACCGGCAGGCGGCGCTGGTCGGCGCGGAGCTGCGGGCGCGCGGCGCGCGGGTCGACCTCGCCGTGAGCGGTGCTCTGCGCCGCCAGCGGGAGACCGCCGCCGCCGCCGGTTGGTCCGCGGACGTCGAGTCCGACAGCCGGTGGAACGAGTACGACCAGGACTGGATCATCAACCGGCACGCGGACGTGGGCGGCGCGCCGGTGAACGCGGGCCAGCTGCCGCCGTCGCGGGGCATGTCGTCCCGCGCCTACCAGGGGCTGCTGGACGTGGCCCTGTCGGAGTGGATCGCGAGCGCGGACGCCGGGCCGGGCAGCTACGTGGCGTTCAGCGACGCGGTGGGCGACGCGCTCGACGGGCTGCTGCGCCGGCTCGACTCGGGCGCCGCCGCGGTGGTCTTCTCCTCCGCCGGACCGATCGCGGCGATCTGTGCGCGTCTGCTCGACCTGCGTGTCGACGGCATCATCTCGCTCAACCGAGTGATGATTAACGGAAGCATCACCAAAGTCGTCTCTGGTCGCTCGGGGACGAGTCTCATTTCGTTCAACGAGCACAGCCACATTGACGCAGCGGGCCGCGAGTTTCTTAGCTACCGCTGACAAGCGGGCATACCCTGTTCGCTGAGTCGGCGTGGCCGGGCTCAGCGAGCCCGCGCCCGTGGCCGGCGGCGATGCCGGCCGGCGGCCGGCGGGCAGGTGGGGAGGTGCGGCTCGTGACGGTGGCATCAGAGTCGACGGCACCAGGGTCGACGGCACCCGGATCGGCCGGACGGGTCGGCCCGCCAGCCGGCCGGGAACCGGTTCATTCGCGGCCGGCGGCGACCCACGAGGTGCGCAATCAGCCGCCGCCGCTCGGCGACCACGACGTCGCGGACGACCCGGTGCTCGTCGAGGGCGTCGAGCGGGAAGGCGCCGGCTACTACCTCGACGACTTACACCGGCTCGGGTGGCTGGCCGGCTCGGAGCAGGCCGCCCGCTGGGGCGACGAGGCGAACCGCTACCCGCCGGAGCTGCGCACCCACGACCGGTACGGCAACCGGATCGACGAGGTCGACTTCCACCCGTCCTGGCACGCGCTGATGGACGTCGCCGTGCGCGAGGGGTTGGCGGGCTCGGCCTGGGGCAGCTCACGCCCCGGCGTGCACGTCGCCCGCGCCGCCGGGCTGCACGTCTGGAGCACCGTCGAGCAGGGACACACGTGCCCGGTCTCGATKACCTACGCCGTGATCCCCGCGCTGCGGGCAGCGCCCGACTTATCGAGAGCCTACGAGAAACTGCTCACCAGCCGCGTCTACGACCCGGGCCTGAACCCGCCGCTGACCAAGCTGGGCCTGATCGCCGGCATGGGGATGACGGAGAAGCAGGGCGGCTCGGACGTGCGCGCCAACACGACGGTCGCCACGCCGCACCCGGACGGCGGCTACCGGCTGCGCGGCCACAAGTGGTTCACGAGCGCGCCGATGAGCGACCTGTTCCTGGTTCTCGCGCAGGCGCCCGGCGGGCTGTCCTGCTTCCTCGTCCCCCGGGTGCTGCCGGACGGCAGCCACAACACCTTCCGGATCCAGCGGCTGAAGGACAAGCTCGGCAACCGTTCCAACGCCAGCAGCGAGCCGGAGTTCGACGACACCGTCGGCTGGCTGGTCGGTCCCGAGGGGCGCGGCGTCCGCACCATCATCGAGATGGTCGCGATGACCCGGTTCGACTCGGCGCTCGGTTCGGCCAGCGGCATGCGCGCCGCCCTCATCCAGGCGCTGCACCACACCCGGCACCGGTCCGCCTTCGGCGGGCTGCTGATCGACAAGCCGCTGATGCGCAACGTCCTGGCGGACCTGGCGCTCGAGTCGGAGGCGGCGACCACGCTGGTGCTGYGCCTGGCCGGCGGGATCGACCGGAGCACGCGCGGCGACGCGGGMGAGCGCGCCTTCCTGCGCCTGGCGACGGCGCTGGCGAAGTTCTGGATCTGCAAGCGCCAGCCGGCGTTCGTAGCTGAGGCGCTGGAATGCCTGGGCGGTAACGGCTATGCCGAGGAGTCGCCCATGCCGCGGCTCTACCGCGAGGCGCCGCTGAACGGCATCTGGGAGGGCGCGGGCAACGTCAACGCCCTCGACGTGCTGCGCGCGCTCGGTCGGGAGCCGGAGGCGTTCGCCGCCTACCGCGCCGAGGTGGAGCTCGCGGCCGACGGAGACAAACGGCTCGACGCCGCGTGGTCCGCCGTGCGCGCCGATCTGGATGAGCTCAGAGGGCTCGGTCCGGACGACCTTGAGTTCGGCGCCCGTTCGCTGGTGGAGCGGCTCGCGTTGGTTCTGCAGGCCTCGCTGTTGGTCAGGCACGCGCCGGCCGCCGTCGCGGACGCCTTCTGCGCCACCCGGCTCGGCGAGGCCGGTGGCCGCGTTTTCGGCACCCTGCCCCGAGGCACCGACGTCGAGGCCCTCATCGCCCGGGTCCCGCCTGCCACCCGCGGTTGAGCGGTTGAGCGGCTGAGCGGCTGATTCCGCGGCTGGGCCGCGGCCTGACGCTTCGCGCCAGCCTGAGGCTGGCGCGAAGCGCGGTCTCAGTGCTCGTCCCAGCTCCAGCGGAAACCGACCACCGCGTGGTGGACGGCCGGCAGGAACCGGTGGACCGTGCCGTCGGCGGAGAGTGCCGCCGGCTCCTCGTCGACGATCAGGCCACCCTCGTGCGTGCTCCACACCGTCCAGCGGAGGTCCCGCGGCGGGTGGTCGGGGTCGAACTGGATCAGGATGTCGACGTTCTCCGTCTTGGCCCGCGCGGCGCGGCGTACCTCCTGCGTCGGCAGCCCCGCCGGGTAGCGGGCGAGGAGCTCCAGCGCGTGCCGCTCGCCCCGGCCGAGCGTCCGGTCGAGCTCGACCTCGACGAGGGTCAGCCGGGAGCTGTACGCGTGCCGGGCTCCGGGCGTACCGCCGATGAGAACCTCGCCGGCGGTCGCGTCGGTGCGCAGCACCCACGGATAGATCCCGACACCGTCTTCCTGGGCGGAGATCACCTGAAAGGTGTGCTGCTCGACGAGCGAGCCGGTCGCGTCGAACCGGTAGCGCTCGAACACCGCGACGGTGCGATGTCGCTGCGGCATGATCATCGCTGGTCCGCCGCGCAGCGTGCCGGAGCTCGTGTCGACGCCCGGGTCGGTGAGGCCGGCGAACGCCGCCCACAGCCCGGCCTCGTGCCGGCGCATCCCGAACGCCTCGATGAACCACTCCATCGTCTGCGCCGAGATGCGGCCGCCGCCGAGCGCTCGGCTTACCCGGTCCTTGAGCGCCCGGTCGAGCTCCTGGTCCTCCTCGGAAACGACGCCGGCATTCCACAGGTATTCGGCGATCACCCGGGCGACCGCGGCGAAGCTGGGCTCCTGTGCGCTCGCCCGGCGTACCCGGGACTCCCACATGCGGCGGTACTCGGCGGTGCCGGTCAGCAACTCGCGCAGCAGTCTCCCGGCGCGTTCGCCGGTTGACAGCGCCTCGTCGCCGGCTATCCCCGCCTGCCCGCCGGCCGGGCTGTTCTGCTGGGTGGTGYCGGTGGACGGCGGCCTTGCGCCCCCGCCCTCGTCACCGCCCGAGCGCGGATCCGGCGACGGTGCCGCCGGCCAGGCTCCGGTGACTGTTGGGTTTCCAGTTCCCACGCCCCACCCCTCCCGATAGCGCTGCGTGGTCGGTTAGCAGTGGGCGCCTCGTGGCGCTGGCCGCGTGGCCCGCGCGGTTTGCATGGCTCTGCGTCACCGACGGCCCTCACCGCCTGGCATGCGCCACCGTGAAGACACCCAGCCTGGACAGTAGTGCGTCGGCGGTTTCCGTCATCGTCGGCATGTCCATTACCAGCGGGTATGTGTGCTGCTGGCTACGGATGGTGATCTTTTGCGCGGTTTTGAGCGGAAGGCACCTCGGTGAGGGCTACCTGGCCGGTTCGGCCTGGCCTCGCTCGAAGCACGCAGCGTGGCTGCGCGAACGCGATAGCAAACTCTTTTTGCTTACCTTCAGTAAACATTCTGGGAGTCGGTGGCGGGTGCCCCGGCGCGCGACGCCGACCGCCTCCCGCCCTTGATCGTGGCGGAGTGTAGCCGGCGACGGAAAATGCCGGCTGGGCATGTGGAATCGGGAACGCCCGTCGCCGCGATCGGCGGAGCGTCTTTCAGGCCCCGGCGGCGGCGTCGGTGGCGGCGGCGTCGAGGGCCTGGCGGAGGTCGGCGACGAGGTCGTCCGCGAGCTCGATGCCCACCGACAGCCGGACCAGGTCGTCGGGCACCGCGAGCGGCGATCCCGCTACCGAGGCGTGCGTCATCCGGCCCGGGTGCTCGATCAGCGACTCCACGCCGCCCAACGACTCGGCGAGCGTGAACAGCCTGGTACGCCGGCAGATCTCCGCGGCGGCACTGGCGCCGCCGCGGGCCCGGAACGACACCATGCCGCCGAAACCGCGCATCTGCCCGGCGGCGACCTCGTGCCCCGGATGCGTTGGCAGGCCCGGGTAGCGGACCTCCGCGACTCCAGGATGACCGACGAGCAGGTCGACGACGGCGGCGGCGTTCGCGCAGTGCCGGTCCATCCGGACCGCCAACGTCTTGATGCCCCGCAATACGAGCCAGGAGTCGAACGGGCCGGGCACGGCGCCCGTCGCGTTCTGGAAAAACCGAACCCGCTCGCCGAGCTCGGGGTCGTCGACCACGACCGCTCCGCCCACGACGTCACTGTGACCGCCGAGGTATTTGGTGGTCGAGTGGACGACGGCGTCCGCGCCCAGCGCCAGCGGGCGCTGTAGATACGGCGAGGCGAAGGTGTTGTCGACGGCGAGCAGGGCGCCGGCGCCGTGGGCGAGCTCGGCGAGCGCCGCGACGTCCGCGATCGACAGCAGCGGATTGGTCGGCGTCTCGCACCAGATGAGCCGCGTGCGACCGGTTCCGCCGGACCCGGTGGCCCAGGCGGGCCCGCCCCCCGCGCCGGCACCACCCACACCACCCACACCGCCGGCCTCGCCGGTGAGGCCCGATCCCGCCGGTCCGTCGCCGGGGCCGAGACGCAGCGCCGCCTTGACGGCATCCAGGTCCGACAGGTCGACCGGGGTGTACTCCAGGCCCCATTCCGCGTAGACGCGGTGGAACAGCCGGAAGGTGCCTCCGTACGCGTCGAGGGGAATGAGGACGTGGTCGCCCGGGCGGCAGACGGCGCGCACCAGGGCGTCCTCGGCGGCGAGTCCCGAGGCGAACGCGAGCCCTACCCGGCCGCCCTCCAGCGCCGCGAGCGACGTCTCCAGCGCCGCCCGCGTCGGGTTGCCGGAGCGGGCGTACTCGAAACCGGCCCGCAGCCCGCCGATCCCGTCCTGCGCGAACGTCGACGCCGGGTGGATCGGGACGACCACGGCCCCGGTCGCGGAGTCCGGCTCCTGGCCGGCGTGTACCGCGAGCGTCTCGAAACCGCCCCAGTCGCGCCCGCCGCTCCCGTTCGCCTGGCCGTCCTCCGGCCGGCCGTCCTCCGCGTTCCCATTCACGGCGCCGCCGGAGGCACGGCGGGGGCCGACGGCGGTCACCGGGCCGCCAGGAAACTCAGCAGGTCGGCGCGGGTGAGGATGCCGACGGGTTTGCCGCTGTCGAGCACGAGCACCGCGGGGTCATCGCCACCGAGGGCCTCGACCAGGGTGGACAGCGGCTCACCCGCGCCGATCGTCGGCAGCGGCGCCGACATGTGCGCCGAGACCGGGGCGTCGACCGCGGCCCGATCGGCGAACACGGCCGCGAGCAGCTCACGCTCGAGCACCGCGCCGGCCACCTCCGCCGCCCGCAGCGGCGGCTCGTGCCGGACGACGGGCATCTGCGACACGTTGTACTCGCGCAGGTAGGAGATGGCCGTGCCGACGGTCTCGTCCGGGTGGACGTGGACCAGCTCCGGCGGACCCGTCTGGCTCCCTCCCCGGCCGCCCCCGGCGCCGCGGCCCTGCTTGCTGGCCAGGACCGCGGCGACGACCGGCTCGTCCGACGGTKGCTCGAGGAAGCCGTAGTCGTACATCCACTCGTCGTTGAAGATCTTCGAGAGGTAGCCGCGGCCCGAGTCCGGCAGCAGGACGACGACCAGGTCGTCGGGGCCGAGCTCGCGGGCGAGCCGCAGCGCGGCGACGACCGCCAGCCCGCAGGAGCCGCCGACCAGCAGCCCGGCGCGCTGGGCGAGCAGGCGGGTCATCAGGAACGAGTCCCGGTCGCTGACCGCCTCGACCCGGTCGACGACCGTCTTGTCGAAGGTCGCCGGCCAGATGTCCTCGCCCACGCCCTCGACCAGGTACGGCCGCCCGCTGCCMCCGGAGTACACCGAGCCCTCCGGGTCCGCGCCGATCACCTGGACGCGGCCGCCGCTCGCCTCCTTGAGGTACTGGCCGACGCCGCTGATCGTGCCGCCGGTGCCRATGCCGGCGACGAAGTGCGTCACCCGGCCGTCCGTGCCCCGCCAGATCTCCGGACCGGTGGTGGCCCGGTGCGCGGCCGGGTTGTCGGGGTTGGAGTACTGGTCGGGGCTCCACGCGCCGGGGGTCCGCTGGGTGATCTCCCGCGCCACGGAGTAATAGGAGCGCGGGTCGTCCGGGTCGACGGCGGTGGGGCAGATGACGACCTCGGCGCCGTAGGCGCGCAGGACGGCCCGCTTCTCCTCGCTGATCTTGTCGGGCATGGTGAACACGCAGTGGTAGCCGCGGATCGCCGCGACCATCGCGAGCCCCACGCCGGTGTTGCCGCTGGTCGGCTCGACGATGGTGCCCCCGGGGCGCAGCCGGCCGTCGCCTTCCGCCGCGTCGACCATGGCGACGGCGATCCGGTCCTTCACCGAGCCACCCGGATTGGTGTACTCGAGCTTGCCGAGGATCTGGGCGCCGCGGTAAGGGGCGGGTCGATCATCGTCCCGGCCGCCGGTCAGCAGGTCCGCCGCCGCCTCGACCATCGACGTCAGCCGGACCAGCGGGGTGTCGCCGACGAGGTCGATGACCTGGTCGACGACCCGAAGGCCGCCGGAAGCCTCATTGATCCGCATCGCTGCCACCCCGCCTGCCTGGTCGCGACCACAGCCGTCCCCGTGCGGTAACCATCAGTCCCGACGGTACCGCTGTTGGTGAGGGTCGGAACGTTGGCTGGCGCGGCGCACGCGCGACTCGGCCCGGTGGGGTTGTCCTTGGGCTCTCAACGTCGTTGGGTGAAGGTATGACGACGGTGGACCCGCACGCCGAGATGATCCGGGCTGTCGAGCCGAGCACCCAGGATGGGTGCGAGGACTGTCTGCGCGAGGGATCCAGGTGGGTGCATCTGCGACTGTGCCTGACCTGTGGGCATGTCGGATGTTGTGACTCGTCGCCGCGCCGGCACGCACGCGCGCACGCGGCGCACGACGGGCACCCGATCGTGCGGTCCTTCGAGCCGGGCGAGGACTGGGTCTACTGCTTCGTCGACGACGCCTTCGTCTGATTGCGCCTGTCCAGGCACCGCGATGTCCCTGGACACCCAGAAGCACCTGAACCCGAGAAGCACCTGGACATGCCAGAGCCCCGGACACGCCGTTGTGCCGGGGCTGGACTCTGGCGGGGATGGCTGGCGGCGTCGGCCTGGCCAGCGGCCCTGCTGAGCGGGAGACGCTCTAGGCCGTACGTCTCACAGAGGACGTACCGGTCACAGTGACCCGCGCAGCGCCCGGGTGGCGACCGGGAGGATGACGCGCGGGTAGCGGAAGATCTTCTGGGCGGTGAGCTCACCGCCGTCGAGCACGGCGCCGAGGGTGTCGGCGCGGGAACGGTCGAGGCGACCGGTGCGCCACAGGTGCCGCAGCCGCAGCAGACCGGGCAGCGCCGCCTCGATCGCGGTGTGGTCGGGCCGGGGGGCGCCGCCGAGCCACGCGTCATACCGCGGGCCGCTCATCACCTGCCAGATGGTGGTGTCGGCGACCGTGCCCGTCCCGTCGGAGATCGTGACGAAGTGCGGGACCCGGAAGAGCCCGGGGGCACCGGCCAGCTCGGGGCGGACGGCCGCGGTGACGACGTCGGCGCCAAGCCCCATTCGATGCTGGCGAGTGCGCAGATGAGCGCTGAAGGCCAAGGCCAGGGCGGTTCGTCCGGGCGGGCCGCACTTGGAGTGCAACACCACGGCATCGACGGCGCGGGTGCGTACCCGATCCATGCCCTCCCGGACCAGCCAGGAACGGTCGACCACGACGAAAGAGACCTGACCGGGACCCCGTTGCCCCTGGCTCTCGTCGTCGTCAACCGCGGCCTCGATCGTCCATCCGGGCCGGAGTGACTGAGCTGGCGCGTGCCAGGCCGGTCGGCCCGGCACCGAATCCTGGAACCACCGACAGGTGACGAGGCCGTCGGCATCCGGTAGCGACAGACTGGGGAGGTCGCTGGACGTGAAGATGCGCTCTCCAGTCAGCGTCTGCTCCGATGTCATGGTGTCCATGCGGTCTCCGTACGGGGGCGGAGTGCTGTCAGACGTGGCGTCGATGGCAACGGAGGCCAGCATCAGCAGAGGAGGTTGTCGAAGTCGCCGTCCTTGGCACCCAGGATCAGGGCCTCGATCTCGGCGAGTGTGTAGATGAGCGCCGGGCCTCGCGGATCCCGGGAGTTGCGGACCGCGACGGCATCGTCCGAGAGCCGCGCCATCTCGACGCAGTTCCCTTGGGAGTTGCTGCGCTGGCTCTTCTGCCAGGTGACGCTCTTCAGCGCAGCAGCGGACATGCCGTTGTAGATCATGGTCAAGGCGGTCTCCTGGGGATGCCGGGGAGGGTTGCCGCCGTATGCGGCACACCCCGAATCCATGTCCAACGTTTCAGTCGAGCCGTCTGCTTGTGGCGAGCGACTCGACCTCGGCGAGCGGTGCCAGTCGTTCATGCCGGGCCTCCGTCTCGGGAAGGGCTCCCGGCCAGTAAGACCAGGAACGCCGTTGGGGCGTTGCGCCCCGTACTTCCCAGATCGCCGACCTGTCAGCACACCTGTCCGATCACGACCTCCCAGATCGGCTTCACCGATCCGACGGGAACCCCGTCGCCGATCCGGCAGGAACCCCAGGCTGGCGGCGACGCGCGCCGAGGAGGCGACAACTCCTTGGAGTCGCTCACTCGGAAGTCGAGTCGCAGGCACCAGCCCACCTCCTCCGTGCCTCGGAAGCCACGGATACACCGTGCTTCTTGCTTGCAGTCACAGTATGGCACGGTCGCATGCACGTGCATCTGCCCGGGAGAGGACGTGTGCAAACGTTGGGCGCGAAAGGAAGGTGCGTCCRCAAGCTCAGATGCGCCCAACGGACGTAGCGTGCGGAGCTTCGTGYCGATGACCTGCGGGTTTTAGTGCCGACCTTCCTTGCGAGCCGCCCGTCGCGGGGGGCTCCGGTCGCGCCGCGGCGTGCCCGTGGCGGTCGCGCCCGGCGGCGTGCCCGCCTGGCCCTCGGCCGCTCGGGCGATTCGGACCGCGGCGGGACCGCGGCGGGCGGGCGGGGCCGGGAGTTGGAGCTTCGGCCTCGCGCGCGTGGCCTATCTGCTGGAAGAGCCCGCCCCAGTAGAAGAGCCCAGTTCCTGGAAGAGCTGGCAGAAGAGGTGGCCAGCTCGGCCGCGGCGGGAGCGGCTGCGACTCCTCTTTGCTACATCCCCTGCGGCCGCGTCCTCTGTAGTCGCGTCCCCTGCGGTCACGGTGCCTGTGGCCACGGTGCCTGTGGAAAAGTGCATCGCTCGTGACCGCGGCGGAAAGGTGGCTCCGAGGCGATGTCGCTCGGCGCGCCGGCCCGCCAACCGTCACGACTCGATTTCTTTACGTCACTGTCATCTGTGCGCAACGTGACAGATCCGGTCGATGATGCCAACGAGCCGCCGATGGTGTAGGAATCTCCAAGCGACGCACCGTGGCCGGTTGGGTCTGGTGGGTCCGAGCGTGGGATGTGGGATCCCGCGTCGTGACCGCGACGGAGGGGTCAGGTGGCGGACGAGGGCGCGTCGCGCCCCGGGGTGGTCGTCGTGCCCTCCGGCGCGCCTGTCGCCGACGTTGCGCCGTCGCCGTCCGGTTACGACCGGCCCGTTCCGTCCGGYGTCGCCCACTCTGCTGGTGTCGGGTCGACCTTCGCCGGTGTCGAGTCGGCGAGGACAACCTCCCATCCGCGCATGGCGTCTGGGAAGGCCGTGAGGCCTGTCATGGCCGGAGTCCCCTACCMTGGCCGCGTGGACATCGCCGTGGCGAGGGTCTCTCGGCTGGGCGTAGCTGGCGCACTGGTCGACCGCCCAACTATCGGGACAGTTGGGCGGGCTGGCAGAATGGCTCCGTTCGGTGGATCCGCGTGGGTCGTGGCGTCCGGCGAGGTTGTAACGATTGTCCGTCGTGAGGTGAATGTCGGATTTGCTCCGCGACTGCCTGACTCGGTGTGCTCAGCGGCACCGGTGGGCCGTGGCCGGTGGCGCGTCCGGAACAACCGAACCGTGCGGTCGGGACAGCTTTATCCTGATCGGCACTGGACGGCGGCCACGAACGCGGACAAGCTTGCTAACCGTCGTAAGGACTGGATCAGAGGGAGCGGGACGTGACGACACCGTCGGCGGGCAGTGGCCCGACCGTTCGTCGCATCCTGCTCGGCTCCCAGCTACGCCGGCTGCGGGACGCAAAAGGGATAACCCGGGAGGAAGCCGGCTATCACATTCGTGGTTCCGAGTCGAAGATCAGCAGGCTCGAACTAGGTCGTGTCAGCTTTAAGGAACGCGACGTCGAGGATCTGCTTACTCTTTACGGCGTGACCGACGAGGCAGAGCGGACGCCGTTCCTGGCGATGGTCCGTGAGGCAAACCAGCAGGGTTGGTGGCAGAGCTTCTCCGAGGTCCTGCCCAACTGGTTCCAGCCATACATCGGCCTAGAGGAATCGGCCTCGCTGATCCGCACCTACGAGCTCCAGTTCATCCCCGGCCTCCTGCAGACGGAGGAGTATGCGCGGGCGGTGATCACGCAGGGCAACCGCGGCGTGGCCAGGGATGTCATCGATACCCGCGTCAACGTGCGGATGAACCGGCAGAAGCTCCTGACCAGGGACAACGCGCCTCGACTGTGGGTCGTCATCGACGAGGCGGCGCTGCGCCGGCCGATCGGCGGCACCAAGACCATGAAGGCGCAGATCGAGCACCTGCTGGAGCTGATGAACCAGCCCTCGCTGACGCTGCAGGTCATGCCGTTCGACTTCGGCGGCCACGCGGCCGAGGGCGGCGCATTCAGCATCCTGCGCTTCCCCGAAGCGGACATTCCGGACGTCGTCTACATCGAGGTTCTCGGTGGGGCCAACTACCTGGACAAACGCGAGGATGTCGACCGGTACATGGAGGCCATGGACCGGCTCTGCGTCGACAGCACCACCCCTGCTCGCACCGCCGACGTCCTGAAGAAGATCGCCGCCAGCCTGTGACAGCCGTGTAACCAGCCGCCGTGATCCCTGGCGGCGGTTCTGGCATGTCCGCGTGCCGTGAGCCGCCGTCGCGCGGTGCGCGCGCCCCGGGCCGGCGCGGGCCCCGCTGGCACGCTGGCCGGCGGCGCGGCCGGCCGGGTCCGAAGGATCCTCGGCGCAGCCGCCGTCCGCGCGCAAAATCGCCCGCGGCGCGGTGACGACCCAAATAATTCCGAGATGCACGTGCAGGTTGACCGTGCGTATCACGCGTGCATTCTGCCGTGCATTTCCGGCGCGCGCCCCATCATGWCCAGTGCGCCATTTGATTCGGCATTGTTAACGAACCGAGAGCGCTCGGTGATCGGCGTCGCTCCGTGTCCGCTCGTTTACCAGGTCGCCATGGCTGGTTCGATGTACCACGCCGCGCGGCCGGGCCGGTTCACCGGACTTTCACGTCGGCGCGCCAACCCGCGGCCCGCCGGCCCGACAGCCCGCCGACCCGACAATTCGGAAGCTCGCGCTCCGCTTGTGCTGATGGCCACGCGGTCCGCCAGGCGCCGGTGGGGCCTTGGGCTCGGCTCATCTCGCGGTCACGGGGACCGCGGCGCGCATAGGGCGCAGGTCGCGACGAACTCGGGTGCCAGTGTGCGGCCTCGGAACGGCCTCTGCGACCATGGGCGGAACACAATGAGCTCCCGGAACGCAGGGAAGGCGCCGTGGACGACCGGATCGCGGATCGCTGGTACGACGCGGTGTCGATGACGGCGGCGCCGGCGAACACCTGCCCCTCGCCGGAGGCGGGCGGGCCGCCCACGCCCGGGGATCCTCGTGACGCCTGTGTGGCCGGCATGCGCGCCGAGCTGCGCGAACTCACCGGTCAACTGCTCGGAGCGCTCGCCGCCGACCCGGTGGACCGCGCCGCGGGCCTGGCGGTCGGCGCCCGCCTGGCCCGGATCGGCTTCGCCGACTCCGACGCTCTCGCCCGCACCGTCGAGGTGCTCGGGCCGCCGCTGACCGTCGCCGCGGGCCCAGGGCGCGCACCGGCCGCGTTCGTGGTGCTCGGGGCGGTCGCCTCGGGGCACGGTGAGGCGGTGCGCAAGCGCGCCCTGGCCACCGCCGGCGACAAGCACCGCGCGGAGCTCGCCGACCTGCGCCGGTCCGAGCGCGCCGGTCGGCGCAGCGACCAGCGGTTCCGGTCCGTCTTCGAGCACGCCGGGATCGGCACTTTGGTGGTCGCCGACTCCGGGTCGATCCTGGAGGCCAACGACACCGCGAGCGCGATCGTCGGGCGTGACCTGACCCGCCTGTCCATCGGCGATGTCTGGGACCTGGTCCCGTCGCGCGACCGAGCCGAGCTGATCGACATGTGGGCGGCGGTACGCGCTGGTCGGCCAGGGCATGGCATCTGGCGGCTGGACCGGCCGGACGGTCCGGATGACCTCCGGGTATGGGTCAGCCTGACGGCGGCGATGGTCGACGACGAGACCGCCGCCGGCGGCTCGTACTACGCCGTCACGATCGAGGACGTGACCAGCCGTCATGACCCCCGGCTGACGGCCGGCACCTTCGGCGGGTTCACCGGTCGCGACTGTCTCGGTGGGGATCAGGGCGGTGAGCCGGCGCGCCTCGCGGGCGCCGGCGAGAGCCCGTCGAGCTACGAGTCGTCGAGCTACGAGTCGTCGTCCTCCCAGCAGGTGGCAGCCGCGGCCGCCACGGCGCGGCAGACCCGCTCGATCGCGGCGGCGCTGCGCGCCGGCCAGTTCGTCGTGCACTACCAGCCGATCGTCCGGCTGACCGACGGGATGATTCAGGGCGCCGAGGCGCTCGTCCGCTGGGACCACCCGCGCCGGGGCCTGCTGTCGCCGGACGAGTTCATCGGGGTGGCCGAGGAGTCGGGCCTGATCGTGCCGCTCGGCCTACAGGTGCTCGAGACCGCCTGCCGGGACGCGGCCCGCTGGGCCAGCGTCGCCGCGTCCGCCCATGCGACCGTGCCCGCCGGCGAGCCGGGGCCAGAGGATCCGATGTCCGAGGGTCCGGCGTCAGTGGGTCCGGCGTCAGGCGAGGCGATGCCTGGCGCGCCTGGTGCCCCGGGCGGGGCGCGGGCGCGTGGCGCGGCCGTCTCCGGCCCCTTCGTCAGCGTGAACCTGTCGGTACGCCAGCTGGAGGAGCCGGACGTCGTGCCGGTGATCCTCGACATCGTCGAACGCGCCGGCCTCGACCCGCGCCGCCTACAGCTCGAGCTGGTCGAGAGCCTGATGATCGACGCGTTCGGCCGCCAGCCGGAGGCGTTGCGGCAGCTCGCCGACGCGGGTATCCGGATCGCGATCGACGACTTCGGCACGGGCTACTCGAACTTCGCCTACCTGCCGACGCTGCCGGTCGGGGCGCTCAAGCTCGCCGGCCAGTTCTGTTCCCAGGGGGAGGCAAACGCCGACGCCGACGCCGACGCCGACGCCGACGCCGATGCCGATGAGGATGCGGACGCCGTCTCGGGCCTTGGCACCACTGGCGTGGCTGTGGCCGCCGCTGCGGCTGTGGATGACGCGACCGCGGGTGGCGCGGCCGCGGACGGCGCGGCCGCGAGTGGCGCCGTCGTGGGGGGCGCGCCCGAGGCCGCCGTCGCCACCGGCCTCGTCGTCGCCGGCCTGGTGGCCGCCGGGGCGGAACGGGCTGGGCGACTCGCGGGGTCGGTGAGGTCCGAGGCCATGGACCAGATGATCGAGGGGATCGTCTCCATCGCCCACGGGCTGGGGCACATCGTCACGGCGGAGTCGGTGGAGACGCGCGCGCAGGCGGCGCGGATGCTGGCGCTCGGCGCCGACCTCGGCCAGGGCCACCTGTTCGGTCGTCCTATGTGCGCGGACAAGATGGCCACCGCGTTCGCCGCTGCCTCCGGAGCGTCGGCGCCCGTCCTCGGAACGCCGGACGGTCCCGTCATCTCGCTGGTCCCCGTGGCTCGCGACGGCCACCACCATCGCCTCACCCACCGCCACCCATAGCCGCGCACCCGAACAGGTCCAGGTCTGGCTGTCCAGTCCTCCCAGTCCTCCCAGTCCTCAACCGGACCCGTGGCCGCGGATCGGTAGGGGAGCTCATCGCATGCCGATGCCGGCGAGGGCGGCCCGGAAACCTGGGGTGGCGCCGGCCACGCGGGTGGGGGAGGTGAGGCGGTCGGCGTCGTCGTCCAGATACGGGCGCCAGTGCTCGAGGAAGACGAGCCCGGGGGCGACCAGCTCGAAGCCCGCGAAGAAGGCGAGGGCCTGGGCGCGGTCGCGCAGCGTGAGCCGAGGCGCGCCGCGCGCGTATCCGTCGTCGTAGGCATTCGTCGCCGATCCGTCGGGATCGGCGCGGGTGTTGGCTGTGCCCTGGGAGAGCGCGAGAAAGCTGCCCGGGACGAGGCGCTTCCGGATCCGGGCGATGATCCCCTGCGGGTCGTCCGAGTCCGGGATGTCGTGCAGGACGCCCAGGATCAGCACCGCGACGGGCTTCGTCAGGTCGAGCAGCCGGCGGGTGTCCGGATGGCCGAACACCGCGTCCGGGTCGCGCAGGTCGGCCTCGATGATCGTCGCGTCCCTGTTGCCGGCCAGGACGACGCGGCTGCGGGCGACGGCCGTCGGGTCGAGATCGACATAGACGACCCGGGCACGTCGGCGGCGCCGCCGCGCCAGCTCATGCACGTTGCCGTCCGGGCCATCGTCGGTCGGAATGCCGGAACCAAGGTCGAGGAACTGGTCGACGCCGGCGTCCAGGAGAAAACGGACGGCCCTGCGCATGAAAGCCCGGTTCTCTCGCATGATCGCGCCGATGTCGGGAAGCGTGGCCGACAGGCGAGCGGCCAGCTCCCGGTCGACGGCGAAGTGGTTCGACCCGCCGAGGAAGTAGTCGTAGACCCGCGAGGTGCTCGGCTGTCGATGATCGAGGCCGAGACTGAGGCTGACGTCGACGTCGACGTCGGCATCGATGCCGGACCGTCCCAGGCATGGCTCCGTGGGTGCCACCGCTACCTCCGCCGCTCGGTTGGCAGATGTGCCCAACCCCTACCCCCGGCTTCGCCCTAGCACCCACCCTTTGTCGCATTCGGTAATCAGTCTGTCTCAACGTGTCGAACTTCCCTGCGCAGGCCGACGTTCCGTGCCCCTTTTGCCCCTTTTATCCACGCCCGATGCCGTCCGCGGCGGCGTTCGCCCGGTCGACATCTCGAAGATCGCCAGGACTGTATCCAAATCCGAACTCCGAGCCGGCTCTGGTTCGGATCCGAGTACAGATCTGACGATCAAGCCCATGGCGCGGTGGTACCGGCGGCCAACCTTGGCCGACGCGGCACCAGTGGAAAACCATGGGATGAGTGTGGGCGGCGAGGAGCTGGAGATCGCCGGCCACGCGTGCTGCCGGTGATCGACGGTGAAGCTCGGCGGTGAGAGCGGGCGTGGGGATCACAGCGACGGCTCAGTGCGGCGTTCCTCAAAGGAGGTGGACCTGGACGGGCGACGCCCGAGTCTTGACTGACATCGCTGTCGAGGCAGTCGAAATTGGGGTCGGGATCGCCGTCCGAACCCCACTGTGACCTGCCTCGACGAGGCGGTCCCCGGCCGGCGCGGGCCGGCGCGGGCCGGCTGTGGGATCTAGGCCCAACCAAGCTCGTGGAGACGGGCGTCGTCGATGCCGAAATGGTGGGCGACCTCGTGGATGACGGTGACCCGAACCTCGTGGACGACCTCAGCCTCGTTCGCGCAGATCTCGCAGATCGGATCTCGGTAGATCGTGATCCGGTCCGGAAGGACCGCGCTGTACCAGTCGCCCCGCTCGGTGAGTGGGACGCCCTCATACAGCCCGAGCAGACCCTCCGCCGAGTCGTTCGCCACCAGGACCGCGACGTTGCGCATCTGCCGGCCCAGCTCCGGCGGCAGGCTGTCCAACGCCTCGACCACCAATTCTTCGAACCGCTCCAACGGCACGTCCACGCCCATGCCACAAGTCTCTCGCCACGCGCAGCCCCAGGTCCGCCGGACTGGCTGAGGCGGGCATACGTCCGGTGGACGGCGACATCTGCTGATCCCGAGTCGACGAGTGCGTGATCATGGCGACGAGTACGGCGGTGGCAGGGAACGCCACCTTGTGTCGCCGCGCGCCTCGACCCGGGCGGACAGGAGCAGGCAGAGCGCGGCGAGCCCAAACGAGCCGCGCGTCCACGGGTCCGACCAGCCGGCGGACTGTACGCGAGCCAGCGCGTAGACGACCGTGGTGATCCCGGCGGTGACCAGGACGGCGCCGGCGAGGTCGAAGCCGCCGCCCGGCCGGCGCGTACCGCGCACTCGGCCTGTCTGGTCGATCCAGCCGGCGACGTCCATCTCGTCAGCGGAGCCTGGGCCGGCTGGGAAGGCCGAAGCGTCTCTCCGACGGGCGGTCTCAGCCAGCACCCGGGGCGCCAGCGCCAGCACGGCGAGCCCCAGCGGGACGTTGACCAGGAAGATCCATCGCCAGGACACCCACCCGGTGAGCAGGCCACCGGCGATCAGGCCGCTCGCGATCCCGACGCCGGACATGGCCGCATAGACGGCGATCGCCCGTGCCCGAGCGCGCGGGTCGGTGAACGTCGTCGTCAGCAGGGCCAGCACGTTCGGCGCGGCCGCCGCCGCGCCCACCCCCTGCAGCACCCGCGTCACCAGCAGCATCGTGCCGCTACCCGCGAGGCCGCCGAGCAGGGACGCGACGGTGAACAGCGCCGTCCCTGCGATCAGGACCCGGCGGCGGCCGAGCAGGTCGCCGACCCGCCCGCCGAGCGGCAGCAGCCCTCCGAACGCCAGGTAGTACGAGGTGATGACCCAGCTGGCGTCGTCCGGCCCCAGCCGCAGCGCGCCGCTGATCGTCGGCAGCGCGATGTTCACGATCGTCCCGTCGAGCAGCACCATCAGCTGGACGGCGCACAGCACCGGCAACGCGAGCCGCCGCGCGGCGGTCTCAGGGAATGCTGGGGTCTCAGGGTGTGCCGGGATCCCAGGGCCTGCGGCGGTCCCGGGGCCCGCGGCGGTCCCCGGGCCTGCGGCGGTCTCAGGTTGGGCCGGGGTCCCAGGGTGCGTGGCGGTCTCATGGTGTGCGGGGCTCCCAAGGCCGGTCTCCGCGTGGCGGGCCCCGTGGGTCGTACCGGCGCCGCCTGCCCAGAATTCGTCGGTGTCGACGGTGCTGCTGACTCGGAGGACCCTGGCCGGGCCGGCCGTCTGGTTCGTGATGATCATGCCGGCTCCGGGCGGACGGGCCGGGAGTGCCGGCCGTGATCGGGAACGCGCCTCGGCGAGGCGGCTTCCGGAACCATGCGTCATCGGGCCTGCGGCGAACTTGCGGACTTGTGGCGGGCAACTTGAGGTCCTGCTCAGCGGCACTGTGGAGTCACCGGCACCGTGGTCAGCGGCACCGTGGTCAGCGGCATTGTGGTCAGCGGCACCGCGGGGTCAGCGGCACCGGGGGATGTCGTTTCGGAATGACCTTCTCAAGATCAGTCAGACGCTGGGCGTCACCGCCGGCGCGTGGCGTCTGACTGATCTTGATCCGATGGCGCTCGCGATGGGGCTCGCGATGGGGTGAGGCGGGTGAACGGGCGCTGGGGCGTACTAGCTGCCGGGTGGCACGGTGGACTGGCCCGGGCAGGGAGCGCCGGCGCCGATGTCGGCCGACCCCGTGCCGGACGGAGTACGGACCTCGACAGCCAGGCAGCGCGGGGTGTTGACGTAGTAGCCGCCGGCAAAGACCAGCCAGACGGCGCCGTCCTGGCGCGTCGAGCAGGCCGGAACGTGAACGACCAGGCCCGGCTCGCCCCTGCCCCAGCCGATCGCGGCCTCATTGGCGAAGGTCGGCGCCAGCGCCAGGTCGACCGCGACGCCGACGCGGACGAGCAGGCCGTACTTCGCGAAATACGCCTGCGGGTCGGAGGTGGGGATGTTGGTGTCGCGGGCGGCCTGGATCTGAACGCGGGTGGGAAGAGCGACATCCTTCGCGACGGTGGAGAACTCGCCGGGTGGTGCCGGGATCTCGTCGATCACGTCGCCGCAGTCCACTGTCCGGCTGCCGTCGGCGCCGTTGCCGCCGTCGACCGGGGCGCTGCCCCCGAAGCCGGGACCGACACTCGAGCCGCCGGCCCCGCCAGATCCCGACGCCGAGCCCGCGTCGTCGGTGCCTGAGGAACTTCCCGGCAGGGAGGACTGATGTGGGACCGGCTGAGATCCGGTGGCCGCGGAGGAGCCAGCGCCGCCGCCGCAACCCGCGACTGTCAACGCGACCGCTAGTACGGCCGCGACGACGAGCGCTGGTGTGGGGGCGGATCTGTGCGCGAGCGCGAGGACGGATCCACGCACGAAGGCGGATCTGTGCGCAAGGTCGGATCTGCGTGTGAGGGTGGATCTGCGGGCAAGCGCGACGGAGGTCGCCGGTGGCGCGGTGGGGGTGCTGGAATGGCCGGACGCGCTGGACCGGCGGAGTTCTCGCTGGCCGGGCAGGGCGGTCACCCCAACATCGTCGCAGAGATGCCGGGGTGACCGCGATGGCGAGCGCGCGATGCGCTACCGCGGATTTGTCACCGGATGACCGCGGTCAGGTCGCCGTTCGCCGGGCTTCACTGGGTGATCGTGAACGAAAGGATCTGCGGCTTGGTGACCGGCTCACCGTCACCCGTCTCACCTGCGGCGCCGGGGCCGGTGATCTTGTCRAGGACGTCGAGTCCCTCGGTGATCTGACCGACGACCGTGTAGTTGCCGGCGAGTGCCTGGGCACCTTCCTCGGATGGATCGGCATAGTTGATGAAGAACTGGCTGCCGTTCGTGTCCGGACCGGCATTGGCCATGGCGATCACGCCGCGGTTGTAGTTCACGCCGGTGGTGTTCTCGTTCTTGTACTGGAATCCGGGCGAGCCGCCGCCCGTGCCGGTCGGGTCACCGCACTGGAGGACGTAGATCCCGGCGTCAGGGCCGGAGGTCTCCCGATGGCAGGTCGTTCCGTCGAAGTACTTCTTCCCAGCGAGGTAGCTGAGCGCGTGCACGGTGCACGGCGCCTTGGCCGCGTCGAGGGTCGCTGTCATCGTGCCGAGGTTGGTGGTGATCACCATCTTGGCGGGATTCGTGTCGACGCTGGATCCCGCGGGTGGAAGCGTGACGTCACGGGCGGGCGTCTGCTCGTCCTCGGTGTAGACGCAGTCACCGACCTTTGACGTCGCCGGCGGCTTGACGCTCGCGGTCGCTTCGGGGGTGACACTCGCGGTGTCGTCGGACGACGAGCCTCCCAGTGACTTCGAGAGCGCGATGGCACCGACCGTCAGCAGCAGGGCCGCGAGGATGCCGAAGGCGGCGACCTTCACCTCCGGAGCGATCTCGCGCCGTCGCGGCCGCTCGCCGGAGATGTTCTTCTGCCAGCTCGGCGAGCTGCCCTCGCCGCCATCGCTGGCCTCGTCCTCGTCCTCGTCATCTTCGTCGAAGTCGGGCTCGTCGAAATCAGACTCGTCGAGGTCGGCCGGGTCGAGCCCGTCGTCGTCCTCGTCGAGATCGTCGTCGCCGTGGTCGGTGCCCGAGGAGCGGCCGGTGACCTTCACGCCGGCCTCCTCGCCGCCGCGGGCCGCCGAGCCGTCCTCGACCGCGTCGTCGAGGTCGTCGGTGTCGTCAGTGCCATCGACGTCGAGATCGATGTCGTCGACTTCAGAGTCATCACTAGACGAGCCGGACTGGTCACGATCCGTAAGAGTAGGGGCGGTGAGCCCCCACGGCCCGGAAGCGGGGTCCCGGGGTGGCGGCAATATGGCCCATCCGCCCGCGGCCCCACCCGGCCCGGCACCCGCGTCCACACCCTGAACCATCGGAATCCCGGAGGCGGACAGGATGATGGGCGGTGTCGTGATGGCGCCCTGTCTCTTACCGCCCCGTCTTTTACTGTCCTGGCCTCGGCCCTCGTCGTCCGTGGTCTCCTTGGCCGCCGGCGATGCCGGCGCGCTCGACTCGTCAGACCGTGCATCCGGCCCGGCTGGGTCCTTCTCGTCCGGCATCAGCACCTACCTCCCGGCGCCGCAGCCTAGCAACCAGACCTGTACAGCAGCCGCTCACATAGGCTCGCTTCATAACGGAAGGTAGCCGCTCCGTCGCGCACCATCGGTGTTRAGCCAGGCGGTCCCAGATGTCCTCCGCCGGGAGATGGGTGCGACATCAGCCCTCCGTGCAGGTGGTGTGACGCGTCAAGCCGTTGATCGCCGCACCCCCACCCGCACCTGCACCGCACCCGCACCGGGACGGTCGGCCGGCTGGCGTGCGTGGCCGCAGGTAGCGGTCGCCAGCGACGGAGCGACCGAGGGGCCGAGGGGCCGAGGGGTCCAGCGGCACGGTGGCGCGGCGGGCGGGCCGGCGGTTGACCCTCGCCGTATCCATGGACTCGCGGTGGATGTGACTCGTCCAAGCACGGATCGCCGCGGTCGGGTCGCGTCCGCCGCGGCCATCCAGGCGGCTGTCCATCCAGTGTTGGTGGCGCCGTGGCGCGCCCGCGTGAAAAGCTGAGTCGAGCGTATCGCCTTCCCGCCGCGTGACTGTCAGTTCCGACAGCGGGGGGCGGGGTGCCGCAATATTGCGTACTGTACGCAGATAAACACGACGCCTGCGTTTTCCCGCAATTCCGGTAGGGAACGCGGTTTTGTGGTGCGGCTGAGAAGGCTACCACGTCATCAATCCCCGGCGGACATTGATGCACAGCAAAGCGCTCTTCGTCCTCGGCGGGGGGTTCCGTGTCAGCCTGAAAGTCCCCTTCGATAGCGTTGCCCCGAAGCAATCTACCGAGGAGGGAAATGGTCGACATCGTTGGCGCGGGCTTCGGGCGCACCGGAACTCTCTCGCTCAAGGCAGCTCTCGAACAGCTGGGGTTCGGCCCCTGCCATCATGGTTTTGAACTGATGAAGCGGCGCGACACCGTCTTCGACTGGCTGGACGCGGTCGAAGGAAAACCCGTCGACTGGGATTCCATGTACGCCGGGTACAAGTCGACCGTCGACTGGCCAGGCGCGCGCTTCTGGCGAGAGCTCGCCGCTCACGACCCGGCGTCGAAGGTGGTTCTTTCGGTACGCGACCCGGAGAAGTGGTACGAGAGCGTCCACAAGACGCTCTACCAGGCGATCCTGAACGTCCCGGAGCGACTGCCGGCGGAGGTCGAGCCGCTTATCAGGCTGCTCAACCTGCTGATCTGGAACGGCGTCTTCGACGGGCGCTTCGGCGACAAGGACCATGCCCTGCGGGTCTATGAGGACCACATCGCCGAGGTGAAACGGGAGATCCCGGCGGATCGTCTGCTGGTCTTCGACGTCGCCGAGGGCTGGGAACCGCTGTGTGCCTTCCTCGGCGTCCCGGTCCCGGCCGAGCCGTTCCCCCGCCTCAACGAACGAGACGCCTACGGGGCTCAGCAGCAGGCCCGCGTCGCTGCGGCCGCGGCCGCAGCCTCGGCCGCGGCATAGTTCTGGCGATACCCCGCAAAGGAAGCAGTCAGGAACCCGCCCCGGCGACTCCCCCCGCCGGGGCGGGCCCCCCGCTTCCGCCCCCGCCCCCCGCTTCCCGACTCGCGCCGAGGCTTGGCGCCCGACCCGGCACGGTTGGCTCCGTTCCGCCACCCGGCATGATCGCGATTTCTGCCCTCCGCTGGTTGCATCCGCGGTCCTTCCGCGACCACCAGCGGGCGCAAACAGTGATCATGCCAACGGGTTGGCTTTGATAGTCGCGGCTGGTTTCGGGTCGGGCAGATCGGAGTGTTCGGAGCCGAACAGGCGGGGCGAAGCCCCTCAGGCTCCGCCTCCGCGTTTCACGCCCCGTCCGTCCCGCCGGCGTCACCGTCATCGTGCGCGCCCAGCGGACCGCCGCGTCCCGAGGGTTTGCGCAAATGCATGAGCGTCCCTCACCTTCGCACTAGGATTGGCGTAACCGGCACCAGGCAGTGGCGCACGCATGATGCCTGGGCGGATAGTTGCCATGACTACTAGGGGTGGCGCATGGTCTGGAACGCGGATCCGAAGACTGGATTCAGGCGTCGGCTTGGACTCTCGGCGGCTGAGCTTGGCGTTACTGATGCCACTCCAAAATGCCCTGACATCTGGGAACTCGACAACGGGGACATCGCGATCGTTGGTCGCGATCTGACCGTCACCTACGAGCACCGCCTGCCGGATGGGGTGCAGGTCGGCTCAGACGAACGGCTGGTTGTGATCCCTCGGGAAATGCTCATCGCCGCGAAGCCGGACATCCCGGATGCTTGAGTGTCTCGCTGAAGTCGGCGGCATCTCGCTAGGCGATCGCCATCGGCGCGCCCAGTGGTTTCGGCCGCAGCCTGATCCCGCTCCTCTGGAGCTGACCGCCGCGAGCAAGCTGGGGCCGCTGCCACCAGCGCCGATGCCCAGGGGGCGTTAGACCCTCGCTGTGAGCCAGCCCTCCACCATCCTGATCACATTCGTTGCCATTTGAAGGTTCCTCGGCAACGACTGCTCCTTCTCGTCGCCATGGTGATGACTTGTGCCCTGTCTGGTGAGACAGTGATGGCTACGTCAGTGCGATGAGGGGGAGGGCGATGGCGGGCGAAAGGCATGGAGCGGCCCGGGCGCTGCTGCCGGCGGCCGTGCTCGCCGCGGCGGTCTGGTCGGTGGGTCTGCAGCCTGGGGTAGTGAGGGCCCGGCGAGACCAGGCGTTGCGGTCGTTGCACGTGGATCTGTTGCGGATGGCGATGGACGACGAGGTCTACCGGCGCTGCTGGGGTGACTTCTTCGATTCCGCCGACCCGGAGCAGCAGCGGGCTCAGCTGTACGTGAACATGATCTTTTCCCATTGGGAGCTCATGTTCGAGCTGAACGCCCTCACCGAGGTGGCACTGCGTGAGGCCGCCCACATCGTGCTCGCTGGATCCGACGGCCGTCGATTCTGGGAGGGCAGCCGTGACATCAGAGCCAAGTCGGCGAGCACCCGCCGAAAGCGCCGCTTTCACGAGATCGTCGACGGGGAATACCTCTGTCTCCCGACCCCGAGTGCAGGTCCCACCCCGAGCCCGACTTCAGGCTCCGGCTGACTGATCAAGATGCTTCCCAGCCTTGACGTCGTCTTCACCAGCCGCAGGGTGCCCAGCGAGGGGCTGTTTCTGGATGCCTTCGCGCGGCGTCAGTCGGGGGCGCATCTGGGCGCTGAGCCCCCGTCGCTGCTGGTGGCTGTCGATCAGGGCTGCCAGCCGGGAGCAACTGCCGGCATTTCTCACCAGCCGAGGCGKCGGGCTCGGGCGACGGCGTGGCTCGTTGGCCAGGCGATGCCCGGGGGTAGCGATCCGATCCGGCCAGACATCGTCCTTCGTGGCCGTCAGTAACCGGTGTAGTTGTTCTCTTTGTCCAACTCCGGTACTGTCTACTCAGACACTGTCTGAGTAGACAGTAATGCCGTCCGGCCGGACGATCGTCTGGCCGGGGCGGATGCTTCGCACCGCTTGAGCGGACAGATGKAGATGAACGTGCCGATGCTCAGTGGCCGTCGGCCGTCCGATGACCTGGACGCCCCGGCCGGCCGGGAATCGCGTTGCGGGCTCGCTGTCAGGCTTGACCGGCAAGTCGCTCGGATGCCTTCCGGCGATGCGGCTGGTGCAGGTTGGATCCTAGTGGATCCTGCGACTTCATGTAACTACACTGTAGTCGTGGCGAAGCGAGCTCCGACTCCAGTCCGATTCGACGAGGCCGTTGCCGTCCGCTTGGCGGCGTTTACCGCCGCCCATCCAGGGCTGTCGCTGTCCTCGGCCGCGAACMTGCTGATCGACGAGGGTCTGCGGATGCATGAGCATCCCGGCATAACGTTCCGGAGMGGCCCGACGGGGCGGCGTGCGGGCCTGGTCGGTGGGCCTGATGTCTGGGAGGTCATCAGGGCTCTCAGGTCCGCCCGCGCCGCTGAGCCGGACCTCGCCGAGGAAGCGCTGGTGGCCTTGGTCTGCGACAACACCGCCCTGCCCGTTCGGCTGGCACGCACGGCGGTGCATTACTGGGYCGCCTTCCCGGACGAGGTGGACGCCGAGATCAAGGCGGCGGACGAAGCAGAGCTCGCGGCCGAACGGGCCTGGCAACGCGAGCAGGAACTTCTCGCGCGATGAGCCGGCCGCTCCTGCTCGACGAGATGCTGAGTCAGCGGATCGCCGGTCAGCTGGGCGAGCGGGGGCACGACGTCCGTTGTGTCGTCACCGAGTCCACCCTGCTCGCTCTGCCGGACGACCAGCTACTCGCGGAGGCGACGCGTCACGGGCGCGCGCTCGTCACCCTGAACATCAAGGACTTCGCGCGGCTTGATACCCAGTACCGCGCCGACGGTCGTTCCCATGCCGGCATCGTCTTCGTGTCGACGAAGGCCTTCCCCCAGGACAGCCGCTTCGTCGGCGCCGTGGTCGGCGCGCTCGACAAGCTTCTCCATGAGCCCGACAGGCTTGGCCCGGACTTGGTCCTATTCCTCCAGCGCTGACGTCACGCGCAGGCTCGTCCAGTGACAGAGCCGCCCGCCCGTTGGAGCTGGATCCTCCCGGATGGGCGAAGGGATGCACCGGCCAGGTCCCGGCCCGCAGCAGGACGGGTGCCTCAGTTTCTAGAAACAGCAACGTCATCGAATTGATCGTCGCTCATGGCCTACTCGACTGGTGTCGCGTACCGGACCTTCGGACGAGGTCGGAGTGAAGCAGTGGATCACTCGGGCGATTGCGTTCCGCAGGTCAGCGTCGTCAGCTGGTCAGGCCGAGCGCGGTCGCGATCTGGGGGGCGTCGCGGCGGACGATGGCGAAGATACTTTCCAGCGCGTCGTAGTGACCGGACTGCATAGCCGCCGAGCGGAGCGCGAGGCCTGCAAGCGCCAAGTCCGCGCTTGGAGTGGGTGCCGGCTGACCGGCGCCGAGGTGCAGCGGCATGTTGCCGCGGGGCGATGAGCGGCGGTAGGCAGCGTTGGCGGCGAGGCACAGCTCGTTAACCGATGTCGCGATCATCTGGCGGAGCTGCGGCGGTATCGAGACGCGCATTTTCGACACATTGATATTAAAAACTGGGTCGAGCGACGTGTCGAAGTCGAGCGAGGCACGAGCCAGCTTGGTGTGCTCGTCGATGCCACGGATACCAGCCCATCCACCCCACTGGACCAGCCGGTCGGCGCGGTAGACGTATAGGCCCTGTTGGCGATTCCAGTTCAGCGGGCCCGACAGGCGCTCGAACTCGTCCTGCGAGGAGAACTGGGTACGGGCGGGCAGAACAAAGCGGCATAGGTGGGCTGTGCCCGATGCGTCGCCGACGGTGATCTCGAATTGTTGCTCCGGCAGCTTGTGGCAGTGCTCCTCGCCCGGCGCGAATGGGTCCCAAGGGCGAACCTTCTCACCATTGACCGAGATCGTCACCTTGCGGCCGTCTGGTAGTCCTTCAAGGAAGCGGTGAAAGACGATGGCGAGATGCTCGGCGGTGCGGTGGGCGTATGTATCGATCCGACGTCGGGCCCAGCCGCCCTCCGGGTGTTTCTCGGGCAGGACGCGGTCGAGCAGACGCCAGAGGACGACGGTGCCAGCGCCATCGCCAAGCAGCTCGCGCGCTCGGTCGGTGTCGGCGGAGCGCTTCGGCGCCACCACGAGCCATTCGTCGAGTTCCTCAATGAGATCGAGGTTGAGCTCGCGGACGAAGATGCGGTCGACGGAGGCGGACCGCCGTGTGACGACGGTGACTGACCTCCCCTGCGAGAGGGACGCGGTCTTCAGGCCAAGGCCATAACGGCCGAGGTCGGTGGCTTCGTAGGTGCGCCGCGACCCGAAGCGCAGTGCCTCTACCAAGGCGTTCTCGCTCATCCCGATGCCGTCATCGGCGATGAACACGCGGGAGTTGACACCGTCGAACTCGATGATCACCTGAACGTGGGTGGCGCCGGCGGAGACGCTGTTGTCGACGAGATCGGCGACGGCGGCGGGAAAGTCGTAGCCGACGTCGCGGAGCGACCGGGTGAGGCGGGCCGCCGACGGGGTCACCTCGTACGTCCTGCGTGCCGTCACCTGTTCCCCCTCGTTCGTTCCTTCGCGGACCTTCTCCAGGCTCCCACACACCTCGGCGCTGTGGACAGCGCGCCACAGGTGTTGTCTCGGTTTCTGCCGTGTAGTTGGCGCAGGTGGGCGTTGGATGGCTCCACGACGGTCCGCCCGTGCGTGGTGCGACCGACGCCGACGCCGACGGCGCCGCTGTGGCGGCTCGAGACCGTGTCTGGAGCTCCAGAGTTTGTCGCATCCCGGTGGTAGAACGTCTGTGCGAAGGACCTGGTGGTGGTCTCCGTGTGCTTCGGGAAGGGGCCGACAGGTCCCCTGAGGGTCATCTGGCGTAGCTGTTGTTAACTACTACCGCGCGTCGGTGGCTGCTCCGGATGCGACTAGTCCGGGCTGACGGCTTTGGGGAGGCGGGCGGTGGCTACGTACGGCGTGCGCCTAGAGCGCAGTGATCTACTACGGCTTCCACCCTGCGCTGGAAGTCCGCCCGATGACGAGTTCGCTGCCTGGTGCGCGGAGGAGGTGGCGGCCGGTCGTCGCTTGGCTCTGGATCTGTTCGCAGGAGCAGGGGGTCTCAGCCTGGGGCTAGAGCAGGCCGGATGGACGGTGGTCGCGGCCGTCGATCATGACCAGCGTGCAATCGAGACCCACCGTGCCAACTTCCGTGGCCGCGCGCTGCAACTCGATCTGAGTGAGCCCAATGTCCGAGCCGACTTGGTCGCCTCGCTCAACGGTGTTGAGATTGATCTCGTAGCCGGTGGGCCTCCATGCCAGCCATACAGCCGGGCTGGGTCGAGCAAGATTCGTAGTCTGGTCGAACAGGGCACCCGCTCACGCATCGACCCCCGCCGCCAGCTGTGGATGGCGTTCCTGTCGATCGTGCTGGAGCTGAAGCCACGCGCGGTGCTGATGGAGAATGTCCCCGACATGGGTTTGGGTGATGACTTCCAGACAATACGCCGTATAGTCGGCGATTTGGAAGTGTCCGGATATGTAACCCAGGTCCGAATCATCGACACGTGGAAGCATCGGGTACCCCAGCATCGCCGTCGCCTCATACTGCTTGCGCGGCGGGATGGGGGCGCCTTCACTTGGCCGAAAGAAGACGAGAAGCGGCAGACGACTGTCTGTGAYGCGATCGGTGACCTTCCTCGGTTGCTCCTGTCCACTGGGGCACGCCGGTTGCCCTACGTCGAAAACGCAGAGCTGAGTGAGTTTGCCCGCGAGATGCGGCAGGGAGCTGACGCGACCTTCGTCTACGATCACTTCACCCGCCCAGTCCGCGACGACGACCGCAAGGCGTTCGAGCTCATGGACGAGACAACGCTCTACTCGGACCTTCCGGCCGAGATGAAGAGGTACCGGTCGGATTCCTTTGACGACAAGTACAACCGGCTCGGCTGGAAGGAGCTCAGCCGGACGATCACCGCGCACATCGCGAAGGACGGCTACTGGTACATTCACCCGTCCGAACTACGGACGCTGACGGTCCGGGAGGCGGCGCGCATCCAGACCTTCCCGGATTGGTTTCGATTCGCAGGCTATCGAAGCGACGCCTTCAAGCAGATAGGTAATGCCGTGCCGCCTCTTGCGGGCACTGCGGCGGCGYAGGCATTGCGACCGATGTCCGCCGACGAATCAGGAGCCTCGTCGGCGCCGGCGGCCAACTGGCCCGAGGTCCATCGGCTGTTGGTGGAGTGGGCGGCCAAGTTGTCGCGCAGCGAGGCATGGACGGCCGTTCCAGGCGAGGCGATGACGCCGCTGCTCGCGGCGGCCTGCGCGCTGCTGTCCAGAGCCCAGCCGATCCCCGCAGAGGACATGCCCGCGTTGTCCGTGCTGAGCGGGTGCGATCGCCTTGACGACGCCACGCTGCAGGCCTGTTTGCGCGTCGCGCCGAGCAACACCCGCCGCAGGCTTGAGCGGCTCCGAAAGATTGTTGATGTCGAGCTGTCAGAGGACGCTGGCGACGTTATCAAGCTCCTCAAACTGCGGCCCGCCGAGGCGAAGGTCTTCAAGTTGCTCCGTGGGTATGACGTCCTCGTGGCCGGCGCCAGCGCGGTCCGGGTTGCAGCCCGATTCCTTGACACCACCTCCGACGAGCAAAATTTGCTGACGAATGGACGCATCGACCTGTCAAGGCTGGTCGGCACGGGTGAGCAGAAATTTGACCAAACATCCGGGACCGACGAGCCGGGCCGGGTGGCGAAGAGGGGCGAGGAGGCGCCCATGCGGATGGCAGCGATCCGCCATCTTGCTATGACAGTGTGCGAGTCGACCACGCCGGACTGTGCCGCCTGCCCGCTCGCGTCAGCGGGCTGCGCCTACGCCCGTAGGTCGGCGGCGCGGGCGGCGTCCAGGCTCGACGAGGCATTGTCTGCAGACGGCCTCTTCGCGTCCTGAGCGGCGCGTTGCACGAGCAGGGCAGCCTCGCCCGCACTTCGCCGTACCTGGCACTCCCATACGCGCAACACCGCCCACCTGGCCTCAGCGAGCGCGGCGTCGTTGCGTCGGTCCCGGTTGCGGTTTGCCTCCATCTTCTGGCGCCACAGTTCGGCGTTTGGGCCGCGATACTGCTTCATCCCGTGCTCGGGGCAGCCATGCCAGAAGCAACCATCGACGAAGACCGCGAGTCGCCAGCGAGGGAGCACAAAATCGGGGGTGCATCGCGGAGCCACCGTCTGGTGGATCCGGAAGCGCAGGCCAAGACCGTGCACGGCCTTCCGGAGCGCGACCTCAGGCTTGGTGTTCTGTGCCTTGCGGCCCCGCAGGTGGTTGCCAGCGTCGGTCGCGACCCAGGTAGGCCGCGTCGCCTTGGGGCCCATGTCGTCCGCGGCGCCTGGGCCGTCCTTGGTCACGTACCGGATTCTTCCAGCCCGGGCCACGCTCGCCCCACAGCGGCTGGGCATGCCCGCCATCCGGCCACAAGCAATATGGACGCTCCGCCAACCCCCTTGGCGTTTGGGCAAGGCGACAGAAGGACGCGGCGGCCGGGGATGCTGCCGACTGCTTGGCCTAGGTCTTCTTCTGTCGCGCCTTCGTCGACCCGGTCCTGTCAGGCTGGTTCGCATGGCGGCAGGTGGCGGCGAGAGGGCAGCTCGCGCAGACCGGGGCATGCGGCCGGCAGACCGAGTTCGCCAGCGCCACCAACGCCAGATGCGCCTCGCGGGCGGTGCCGGGACCACCGATGAGCCTGGCCACCGCGAGCCGGCCGTCGGACATCCGGTTCTGGAAGTCGACCGAGCTGTCATCATGCCGGGCCGCTAGGCGCAGCACCCCCTTGCCGACGAGCACGGGCTCCGGACTCTCGTCGACGTCCGCCGTCCGGACGACGAGGACAGCCAGATCGATGACAGACTGGGCTACATGCGGGATTTTCCCGACCGGATCGGGCGCGTCCAGCGCCTCTGGACGCTCTAGGAGCCAGCGGGCCGCCTCCAGAAGCTGCTCCGCACGATGCCGACGCCTGATCCAACTGGCCGACTCGAGGAATCCCTCCGCGGCCTCGACCGTGGTGGCGGGGCTACTCCAGCCAGCGAGCAGCGGCCACAACAGCCGGACCTGCTCGACAGTCACTCGGTCGAACAACATCTCGGCGACAACGACCTGCCATCGAGTTCTGGCCGTCAGCCAGGGGACATGCAGGGTGGTCTCGCGCTGCTCGGCGAACCAGGCGGTGAGCCGGTTGGCGAGTTCGGCGGTGCTTGGCTGTGGCACTGTGGGTGCGTCGAGGCTCTGAACCAGTGCCCGGCCGAGATGTTCGCCGAGGCGTGGCGGCACCRCATTTCCGATCTGCCTGAACGCGGCCGAGGGCGGACCAGCGAAGCGGACGTGGTCGGGGAACGTCTGCAGACGCGCCGCCTCGCGGATGGTCAGGGTCCGACTCTGGCGTGGGTGGATGTACCAGTAGCCATCCTTGGCGATGTGGGCAGTGATCGTCCGCGAGAAGGTGTTTTCGCTCAGCCTTTTGTACTTGTCGTCGAAGATGTCGTCGCGGTAGCGCTTCATCTCGGCCGGCAGGTCCGAGTAGAGCGTCGTCTCGTCCATGAGCTCGAACGCCGCGCGGTCGTCGGGCCGCACCGGTCGGGTGATGTGGTCGTAGACGCGGTCCCGCTCGCCGCGAGGAACCTTCGCGCGCATGGCGCGCTGGAAGCTGTTCTGCGGCTCGGTCGGGTCATACATCGACCAACCGGCCGGCCCTCCCGGCGGCCGCCATCCACCTTCAACCTCGGGGAGGTCTCCGATCGCGTTCCACAGGTGGACTCGCTCGGTTGCCTCCTTCGGCCAACTGAAGGTAGCTCCGCCATGCATAGCAGCGATGATCAGACGCTGCCGAAACTGGGGAACGCCATACTCGGAGGTGTCGACGAGCCGGGCCTGGACCGAGTAGCCAAGCCCCTCGAGCGTGTGGACGATGGTTCGAAAGATGAACATCTCCCGGTCCAGCGCCATGTCCGGCACGTTTTCCATCAGTACGCAGCCTGGCTTCGCATGGCGCACGATCGCCAGGAACGACTCCCACAAGTCCCGGCGTCGGTCGTGCGCCTCGGCCAGCCCCAGTCGCGCCCTGTGCCGGATCTTTGACCGGCCCGCCCGAGAGAACGGCTGACAAGGCGGCCCGCCGACCACGACGTCCAGCCGCAACGACCGGATCAGCTCGGCGATCTCATCGACCTTCGCCGGGTCGGACAGGTCCTCGTCGAGCGTCAGACCGCTGAAATGATGGCGATGTGTCTCCGTCGCCTCGGAGTCATGGTCGACGCCGAGCACCACCCGCAGCCCGGCCTGGTCCAGCCCGAGGCTCAGCCCTCCGGCCCCCGAGAACAGGTCGGCGACGAGCAACTGGTCCGGATCCTCAGCCCGTAGGCGCCCGACGAGCGCGGCTAGCTCCTTGGTGTCCGCGCAACTCTCTGCGTGGGGCTCCAGTCGTACGAACGGTCCCCGAACCAGCCTGACCCCATACCCGCCGTGCCGGCCGCCGTCGTCGCGGGCCGGGCGTCGGTCCGGCGCCTCAGGCGGCATCGGAAGCCTGGACGGCCAGCTCGGCAACCAGTTCGGCCGGGGGTGTCCACTTGATCAGCTGTACCTCGTGCCAGCTGGCCTCCTTCTTGCACCACTCGGTCACGTTCCCGTTCCCCGGCGGGTTGGTGATGACGTCGCGGACCCGCGTGGCCAGGTCGGGCACGATCCGTTCGAGTGCCTCCGGGACCGCCTGCATTCGCCAGATCCGATTCAGGTCGATCGCACCGCCGAAGCGGTCGACGACAAGGGAGAGCGTGGCCGCGGCGATGTTGGCGAGATAGCCACCGTAGCCCTGCTGCTGGACGAGCTTGCGCACCCGGGCGTACAGGATTGCCTTCGCGACCAGGTCGCGGAACTCGGCGTCGGTCGGTGCGTCGTTCATGCTCGGCTCGCCTTTCGTCGACCATTCCTGGAAGCACTTCTGGCCACCGAGGCTCACGACGTGTGGCTGGCGCCGATAGGCGTACTCGTACTTGGCGGCGTCCGTCTTCGTGATCTTCTGGCTCTTGGGGTTGTCGAGGTCGAACTGCTTCCGCTTCGACTGTGTCATGAAGCGTGCCCGGTCGACGTCGTACTGGCCGCGGACCCGCTCGTAGTACCAGTGCGTCTGTCGCGCCACGACACCGGCGGCTGGCGTCCAGATAGCACGTGAGTGCTTCTCCATCTCGACGTGGTAGGCGCTATTGCCCTCGAAATCGGCCGTGGTGACCGCGTTCTGCGAGTTAGCGTACATCGAGATCTTCGGGACGAGTTCGTCCAAGAGCCGGTCGCCGACAACCGTGAACTTGGTGGCCACATGGACGTCGGCGAGTCCCTCGACACCGCCGCGAAGCGCGACATGCAACGACGCGGTCGTCTGGCCGCCGTTGACGATCTGAAGGTCCCGGAGAGTGCGGATGATCCGGCGGCCGTCGGCGGCGATCTCGAACTCCATGGCCGTCGCGGTTGCCGAAATGCCGTTGTTGTACGCCAGGAACCGACCGGGATTGTCCTTGATCGTCTCCGCGATGCCCTTGTTGACCTTAGTGCGGGCCTGCAGGAAGGCGCGCACGTTGCGCTGCAGCAGACGGCTGTGGTGACGATCGTACAGTTCGGCGATCAGTCGCGCAGGCAGCACCGCCAGGACGCACTGGTATTCATCGGCCTGCTTCGGTGCCTCGAGGCAGGGAATCTCGTACCCCATCTCGACGAGGTCGATGACGATCTCCTCCTGGCGGCGTCCCGAGGTCATGAGGCGGTGTAGTCGGGTCAGGTCCCAGAGCTGGATGGTCACCGGCAGGTTTCCGACGGTGAGGTCGTCGGCCCAGGCGCCGGTCGTGCTGGCGGCTCCGTCTGTCAGGACGATGATTTGGACCTGCTCGAAGTCGGCCCAGGAGTCCCGGATCCGTTCGGCCATATCCCGCCGACTGGACCGCTCAAGCTTGTCGGGCAGATCGGCCAGACAGGCCTCGCCGAAGTTGATGGTGTACCGAACCAGCTGGTCGATCTGGCTCTTCTTGACCATCGCCTCGCCGTGGTGCGCGGCCAGCAGCCGGAGGATCGATCCGTCAGTGCTGATGTCGAAGCCAGCCACCTCAATATGCCGGTTCTTCCACTGCATCCGGATGAAACAGGACTCCGGGTTGTCGAGTGTTCCGTCCTCGGTCAGAGCCTCCGCAGCGACCTGCACGAACGCGTCACGCAGCATGATCTCCTCGGACGATGCCCGTTCGTACACCCACTGGTGGAGTTCGGCGACGAAGTCGGTGATCTCTGTACTCATTGCCGTCCGTCCTGGGGTGTCGCGGGTGGTTCCTGGTGGCGCCGGAACACATCGGCTGAAAGTCGTCTCGTCATCTTCGCAAGCACTGTGAGACGCGGCTGTAGCGGAGTCGGCACGACCAGCGGCAGGTCGGGGGCGGGGCCGCGCCAGGCATCGAGCTGGATCGGCTCGATCTCGATCTCGAGTCGGGCCAGAGAAAAGTCCGCACTGAGATCAAGATCGGGAAGGCCCAGCCACCCACCCAGGGACCAGAAACGGCCATCGGACACGACATAGAGGCCCTGCGACTCCCGCCACGAGGCTGGCTCGCCGGCCTCCCGAAGATCCTCCTCGTTGAGTGTCTCCGGGTAGGGCAGCACATACGGCGTCACGAGCGCCGACAGGCCGTCGCCGGGCACACGCTCTGTCCCGAAGTCCTGGGTGGCCGGGTGCGTGAGCAGGAACGGATCCCGCGAAGCCACCGGAACCCCGCCGGCATCGGGGCCGGCCGACCCACTCTTGGTGGGCGTCGGCGCCATTGTGGGTTCGACTGTGGGAACAGGCGCCGAGGTCTGCGACGTGACCTGGACATCGACCGCCCCTGGCGCGGCCGTCGGGTGGCGTTTGGCTGGCTGAACGGCGCCGTGCGTGGACGCCGCGCCGTCGACGACCCTGGATGGCCCTGGCGCCAGCGGCCTTCGGCCATGAAGCGGGATCACCTGCCCACGTACTGGCTGCGACACGGGTTTGGGCCCCGGACCGGCGATGTCCTCCAGGTATGCCTTCCGGAGCCTGTCCTTCAACTGCCCTAGCGCTTTCTTCTCGATCTGGCGGATTCGTTCCCGGGTCACGCCGAAGACCTGCCCGACCTGTTCCAGCGTCTGCCGCTCGCCGTCTTCGAAGCCGAACCGAAGCCTGATGATCTCCGTGCTTTTCGGGCTCAGCTCTGCGAGCTCCTTGGCCACGATCAGACGCAGCCACTCTCCATCGAGGATCGTGTCCGGATCGGCATCGGTGGCGGCGATACCGACCAGATCGCCGAGGACCGTGCCTCCGCCGTCACCGACCGGCTGGTCGAGGCCGACGACGTCTCGGCGGAGGAGGACGAGGCACTGCTCGACCTCGCGTTCGGACAGCCGAGCCTGGCCGGCGACGGCGGAGATCGACGCGCGATCGACTGACATGTGTAACTCGCCGAGGACTCGCCGGACYTTGTTGATCTTCTCGACGAGGTGCACGGGCAGTCGGATGAGCCGGGCTTCGTCCGCGACCGCGCGGGCGATCGCTTGACGGATCCACCAGGTGGCGTAGGTCGAAAACTTGTAACCCTTCGTCGCGTCGAACTTCTGGACGCCGCGCATCAGGCCGATCATGCCGTGCTGTATGAGGTCGTCGATTTCAAGGCCCTGTTCTTGGTACTTCTGTGCGATCGAGAAAACGAGCCTCCGGTTGTGCAGTACCAGAGCGTCGTACGACCTGGCTCGCTCGTCGTTCGGTGCGAGTGGTTTGCGGAATTCCCTCCCGAGGTCCTCGTGCAGCGGACGATCRGGTCGCATGAGCATCGCCAGGCCGACCTCCTCCGCAGCGTTCAGGATGTGCTTGTCGGGGCGGCGGCGCTGGTGGTCGTCCTCGAGCAGCTGGCGCGCCGCGGCTACAGCAWCCGGTGGGAGGGCTACCGGATCGAGATCCCCGACCACCAACCCAAGATCTTTCCTGTCCGGCTGGGCCAGAGACCGATCGTCCGGATCTTCCTCGGCGTCGTCGAGCGAATCGTCATCCGCGGGTTCCGCCACCTCGTCGGGCGCCGGAAATTCGACAGCGGGCTCGCCAGGTCCAAACTCGTGGTATACGAACGGTTTGCCTCGCTGGTCGTCAATGAGGTCGAGAGGAAGCTCGCGAATGATACGAGGGTCGCCGTCGCCCGAGTAGGCGAGGATGACCATCCGGCGAGCCCGGGTCACCAGATACTCCAGTGCCCCCGCCAATGACGGGATGGACGGGTCGAGCGTGACATCCTGCAGTTCTGGAAGTACGACTGTGTCGAACTCGACTCCCCGTGCGGAGGCCCAGGTCGTGACCTTCAGGCCCGAGCGATCCAAGTCGATTCGCCCATCCGGGAGCCTGAAGCTGGCGTTGTGTTGGAACTGGACCGAGCCCGTCGTGTCGCGGCTGAGAGCCCGGTACAGCGCGTCCACCTGCGTGATCTGTTGGACCAGTACTCCGATGCGCTCACGCGGATGCTGGACGCGATAGTCGCGCAGCCGGTTGGTCAGCTCCGTCAGGTCCGGGTCATGCCAGAGCACTGGCGATGCGCCGCCCCGGTCCGGCAGCGCCGGTCGACGACCGCCGGCCTGCTCACGGAGGTGAGCGGCCAGCCGGGCGATCGACGTCGTGTTCCGGCTGTTCTCGCGCAGGAATATCGCCGCGCCTTGGCCCAGAACGGACTCGATCTCTCGGGCGGAGGCACCACCGGCGCCCGCGCCTGCGTCCGCCTCGACGAAGACCGTCAACGAGACACCCAGAACGCGCAGCAGAACATAGAATTCCCGTGGAAGCTGTCCACCGTCCACGACGACGACGTGTCGGCGGACCCGGCGTGGGGAGACATCGCGTACCGCGCGGTCGAGGCATGCCGCGAAGTCGTACTCCCACAGTCCCAGCATCGGCGGATCGCTGTGGAACAACTTCCGCCAGAGATCGGGAAAGAACGAGTGGTACCGCTCGAGTCGCGTGCCCCGGTCGTCAGCCAAGCGCCGCAGGCGGAGCTGGGCCATCAGGAGCGAGCCTTGGGCGACGACGGAGACCCGCAGACCCATCGAGGTCAGCCGTCCGGCGAGCTGCATTGCCGAGCGGGCCATCCCAGAACCCGGAGATGCGACGATCAGTTGGGCGTCCAGGGAAACGGTCTTTCCGCTTCTGGGCCCCTCGGCGTGCGCAGTTGTCACGATGAGCCGGTGTCGAGGTCGCCGTCGATCGCGGCCAGCATGTTCCGGAAGAAGCCGAACTCCTCGTCCACGACCAGACGGCGGTCAAGCAGCCGGTTGGCGGCCACGCAACTGGTCTCGGCAACCAGTGAGCATGCGTGGCACGCCGCCATGGACAGGCCGTACGGTCCCTGCCCCGTCGACTCGCCACACACCGGGTCGAACGAGCACCAGCGTGCGGCGGTGAGTGCGCCGGCGACCAGCGTCGTGAGCCGATCGGGTTCGCCCAGCCGAACCAGGCCACCGAGGGTGCCCTCAGTGTCGCCGGCGGCGGTGTAGATCAGTACGCCCGCCATGCGGGGGCCGGACTTCGGGTCGGTGACGTAGAGCCGCTCGCGCAGTGAGGAGGCCGAGTAACCGGCCTCGAATGCGGTCTGACGCAGCAGCAGGTGCGCGAACGTGTGCAGAAGCAGGAAACGGGAGGTCGGCGTGGGCAGCCACGCGAACTCTGGGCGGTCTTCCTTCCGGTCGGTCAGCGTATGAGCGCGGCCGATCACCTCGAGCCGCGCCTCCCACGTCGCCAGCGCATCCTCGTTGAAACGCAGAAAGAATCCCTCGCCGTAGACCTCCACACCGGGCAGGAGCGTCCGGTAAGGGCCGAGGTTCGCCGAGATCAGCTGCTCAGCCTTGTGGCGTTTGAACCCCTCCAGGACACGGACCTCGCGGAGCTTCTCGACCATGGTGACCTCGGTGGCCAGGTATGTCAGCTCACTTGCCGCTGCGCTGAGGCGTCCGTCGACCGTCGTCGCCGTCAGGTCCTTCTTGCGGGCGACGAACTTGTTGCGCCTGTCGTAGGCGTCCGGGCCTGCCGGTGGGTCGATGAGCGCCATCCACTCGTCTGGGATTAGGTCAGCCCGGTCGCTGGCCGGGGCCGACGGCTCCGCATCGGTCTCCAGACCTGAGAGGACGGACTCAACCTCAGAAAGTGACAGGCCGGTCTCGGTCGCGGCCACTCCCAGGAGGACGCTGCGCGCCGGGTGGCCCGGKTTGTCTAGGACCAGGTTGAAGTTGCTGTTTGCCTTCAGCAGGACCGCGGGGCTGCTCAGCACGCTCCAGTTCGACTCCGGCGGGATGTCGATGGCGGAGACGACCTCCGGGAAGTAGACGCTGGACGCTCCTCGCTGGACCGCGGCCAGGGGTTCGTCACACGAGACGGCCTCAGCATCGACCTGCCATGGCTGCCGCCCTGTGCAGCGCTGCCCGACACGTCTGAGTGACTCTTTCGTCGGCAGGTCCTCAAGAGAGCGCGAGGCGCCGCAGACCGAGCAGCGGACCTCGGTCGAATGCAGTCCACCACCAACGCCGGCATTGGTTTCGAACGTCAACCGGCTGTCTGCACATCTGCTTGTCCCGGCACTCGTCCGGCCGGAGGAACCAGCCCGAGCGGCTGAGTGCGCCCAGCGTCGCCAGTCGACGTCGCCAAGGTGGCCGCGCGCGCAGACGGCGACGAACCGCATCGGCACCAGCTGTGGGATCGGCTTCCTGGTGCAGCTCTGGCAGCGAGGCACGGGATCCTTCTTCTCCCGGACCGTGCTCCAACGCTCCATGCGGCGGCAGCTCGGGCAGAAGAGCCACTGTGGGAAGCGATAGTAGGGCAGTCCTCGCACGGGCGCTGTCTTGATCTCATGGATCTGCAGGGACGCCGCGAGCCTCGGCATATGTATTGCCTCGGCGCCATGCGGCCATCGGCTGACGTCCTCGGCGACGAACGACTCTCCAACCAGGTCGATGATGGCGCCGGGTCCAAACGGGCTGACAGTCTGCGATCGGCGGACCTTCCGAATCGTCACTTGTTCGCCCCTCTGACCTTGATCGCTACCGTGACGTCCACGTTGCGCATGGAGTCCAGCGTCGCCCAGCCATCGCCCGCCTCGTCATGCCGACGGAGGAGTCCAGGCCGGTGCTTGACCGCCCGATAGGTAAGCCCGAACTCGTCGCTGCCCGCTTGGAGGGCCTTCTCCCGCCACTCGGCGGCGAGTTGCCACAGGTCCTTTTCAATTTCCTGTGCCTCGCGCTCCCGCGTCTCCCTGTGCTCCACCCCCCTCGGGACGGTGTCGGACGCCCGCGCCATGAACATGTCCAGAAGCGTCGTCATCGTCGGGTCGTCCTGGTCGAACTGGGCAGCGTCCTTCTCCCCGCTCCAACCGCAGGCGTGGCGGGCCAGGATTACCAGGTCTGCATGCAGTGCTCGATTGCGGGCCGGCAGCGAGAACGGGGTTACGGAGGTCGGCTCGACCGATCGGTACAACTTCGCGTGGTCAGAGGTGAATGCCTCGTAATGTGACCGGTCTCGGGGCTTGGACGGTGAGTACAGGGTGACGACGAGGCCTGGGCGGTTCTTACTTCGGCCTACTCGGCTGCTTGCTTGGATGTACTCGGCAGTCGTCTTGGGCTGGCCGACCACGACCATCAGCGCGAGCCGTCCGACATCGACACCCACAGACAGCATGTTGGTACTGGCCGCGAGGGATACCGATCGCTCCTGGTCGTGAGCCCTGCCCAGCCGCTCCAACACCTCTGGGATCTTGTGGGAGGCGACGTTGCTCGTCAGCTCGACGACATCGTCGTCGGTCAGCTTTCTGAGGTTCTCGGCGTCCCTGGCGATCACCTTCACGCGGGCCGGAATGTCGTCGTGCGCGAGAGTGATCGTCTTGCCGAGCTCGCGGAGGCTGTTGTGGTAGGCGACGAGTGTCCGATAGGCGTCCTGACCGGCCGCCGTGAGATCCAGGTCGACCGGTGCCTGCAACAGCGCCGCCGCTAGGTGCACCAGCGCCGTTAGCGGTGTGTGGCCCTGTGGCATGACGCCGGTGTAGAGCCGTCCGGGAGCGTCATGATCGGTACGGACGAAGTAGGAGTCGTCAGCTTCGAGGCCCGCGGGTGGGAACAGTGCGACCTCGCGGCCGAACACACCTCTCGTCTGTTCCTCCGCCCGCCGGATCGTGGCCGTCGAGGCGACGAACTTCGGTCGGGTCTTGTTGTGCTTGAGCAGCACGTCGAAGGCGGCCTCGTAGATCCCGACGACCGTGCCCAGTGGGCCGGATATGAGGTGGAACTCGTCCTGGATGATCAGCGAGGGTCCCGGTTGGGAACCCGATCCGAAGAAGACGCCCGAGCGCGGGTCCCACACGGTCCGTGCGAACTTGTCCACGGTGCCGACCAGGAACGTCGGCGGATGCTCGTAAAGATCTTCGTCGACGGACGAGAGCGGCAGACGCTCATGGAACGGGCAGCGGTGGTTCGGGCAGTAGACCTCGAACGTGTTGTTGGTCGACCTGATCGCCCATATCGGGGTCTCGGACTTCTCGTCGGGCGTGATCCGTGTGCCGCACCACGGGCAGGTCTCGATCTGGAAGCTCTCGGTCGCCGGTTCGGATTCACGCAGCCGTTGCAGCAGCTTCCTGGCCTCCACGTACGTGTTCGGGCTGTTGTTGCCACCGACCCAGAGCCCGATCGAGATCGGCTCCGAACCCAGCTCGGCTTCGTTGTCCCTACGGAGAAGCTCACAGGAGCAGATCAGCGTTGCCGCCCGCTGGAACTGCTGGGCGGTGAGAAGCCGAAGGGTATAGCGGGTGATCACTGTCGTGCCGGCCGCTGTGTCTCCACCACGCAGCCTGCGTAGCAGGATGATGAATGCGGTCAGTCCGAGGTAGGCCTCGGTCTTGCCACCACCGGTCGGGAACCAGATCAGGTCGACGAGGTCCCGGTCGTTCGAGTCTTCGGTGGTAGCGCCCTCCAGGGTCAGGAGGAGGAAGCCCAGCTGGAACGGCCGCCAGCGATACGTGTCTGCCGGGTAGTCCGGGTTCACCTCGGGGGCGCTGGTGGGGTCATGGGGTTGACCGGCGAGACTCGGTCCGCTGTGGACCATCTGCCTGAGCATCGCCCGGTTGGTGAGCGCGAACGCCCGGCGGACCACCGGATCTGCCTCGAGTAGCCGGACGCCGGCGCGCATCCGGGTTCGCGCTGCGTCGACGTCCGCTATGACGCGGGCCGCGGCTGCCCGAAGCTTGGGCGGGACGTCGCCGTCGGCCCGGACCTGTAGGCCGTCCCCCCAGGTCTCGTAGCTGTCTACGAACTCGTCCAGACCGCGGACCAGCTCCGGCCAGCCCGTGGTGTCGAACTCGGCGAGCCGGGCGAGGTCGAGGACCTTCTCATGACCGGCAACCTCGAAGGAGATCCCGGGCACCACCTGCCTGGGAAGGAATGCCGTGTGGACCCACGCCGGGGTCTCCCGACCATTGCCGGTCCAGGCCGCAGCTGCGCCGTGTCCGATCGCGTAGGTCGGTACGTTCCGGTAGAGGAGTTCGAGTTCCTCAGTCTCGTCATCGCCATAGAGATGCGGAGTGCTGGGGTAACGCTCGATCGTTCCTTGCGCAGGACGAGCGCGCATGGTGACCTGGAGTAGACAGCCGGCCGTGATCTCGGCGTGCGTCTCGGCTCGGATCTGGTTCACCAACGAGACAGTGACGATGGCGCCGGTAGGTCCGTGCCGCCGCCACACCACCTCGACGCTCGCGCGGCCATCGAGGATCAGTCTGCGATCCGTGAGTCGCGGCCGCCCGGCGTCGTCGGGAGGCTCGATGCGCACGGCGTCGTCGCCGACGAGTGAGATGGGTGTCCTTCGCCATTCCTGCCGGACGTCCCGACCATGGCCAGCGGACAGGTACCACGCGGCCTCGACCTCGACCACGATCGGGGAGCACTCGCTGGTGACAAAGCTAAGGCCGACCGAGCTCGGCTTGTTCTGGCCGGCCAGCGTCAGGGGATCTTCGTCGGCCTCGTCAGCCTGGTTGCCCACCTGACCGGGGACCTCGTCGAGGATCTCGCCATCCTGCTCCGCGGCTTCGGTGGCTTGCGTGGACTGGTACGAGGTCACCTCGGTCCGCGGGTACAGCAGACCGGTCAGGTACCGCCGGTCAGGCGCCTCTTGGAGCACCTCGTCGCGGCCGTTGACGGGCCCTACAAGCTGACGCTCCAAGTATTCGATGATCTTCCGTCGGTCGTCCACGCTGGAAGTCACCGACGCCCCCGTTTCATGTCTGATGATCGCCATCGGGATGATCTGTATCGGTCGTCCACGCCGCGCGTCTTTGGGCGCGGCTACGTTACGGAGAGCAAGGCTGGCCTGACGCGGAGGCGCCGTCGCGACTGTTGATGGTCCGTCGAGCCGAACATGTCCCTCCGTTCGCTGTTGCTACTCGTATGGATAGATTTCGTCGCAGACTGCAGCTGCACGGCGATCGTGAGCCGCCGGGTGTGCGTTGTGCTGTCCCAGGGATGCGGAGGATGACGTCAGCTTGCGCGCAGGAACCGCCGAAGGGACGTCATCCTGTGACGCGAGACTACTATGTGCTGCGTCGCGGGATCGGCGCGTACACGGCTGTTCCCGGGGTTCGGGCAGCCTGTCAGCCAGGCGTTCCGCACCCACCTGGTGTGTCGGATCGAACGCTCGGGGTGTCCATGGCGTCGCTAGGCTTCGCGCAGAGCTTCTTCAAGCGGCTTCCGGATCTTCCGAAGGAAGTCCAAAAGCGGATTCCGGAGCTCCTCGGGAAGTTCCAGGAGAGCACGATCGCCGGGCTCCATCTCGAGAAACCCCATGCGATCGCAGATGATCGCGGACGGACGATCCGGGTCACCAAGTTCTGGCGGGGCGTCGTGATGGCACCTACGGAAGGTGACCACTACATCCTGTTCGACATACTCGAGCACGACAAGGCGTACGCCTGGCTGGAGAACCACACCTTCGCGATCAACTCCGCGACGCAGGACGTGGAGATCGTGGATGTCTCCGCGATGCGGGCAGCAGCGGCAGCGCTTCCCGGTGCGGAGGCGCACCCGTCGCCTGGCATGTTCGACGCGTACGACAACGTCGTTCTCCTGGAACTTGGCATCGAGGCCAGTTACCTCCCGGTCGTGCGCCGGGTCCGGTCCGACGCCGACCTCGACCTGCTTGCCCAGGCAATGCCGGCGAGTCAGCACCAGGCGATGGAGATGCTCGCCGCTGGTTTCACCCTGCGCGAGGTTCGGACTGAACTCGGCATCCGGACCGGTGCCACCAGTGGCATGCCGCTTCCGGATGCATCAACGACCGGAGCCCTCGGCTCACCGACCGTGTTCGTTCCGAAGGGCGCCAGAGAACTACAGGAGGCACTGGACCACCCACTGGAGCTCTGGCGGATCTTTCTGCACCCGTCGCAGCGTCGGATCGCCTACCGCGAGAGGCATGCGGGCCCGGTCCGGGTCACCGGCGGTGCCGGTACCGGAAAGACGGTCGTCGCGCTTCATCGCGCACATCATCTCGCGCGGAGGCTCCCGCCCAAGTCGAGGCGGCCGGTTCTGCTCACGACTTTCGTGCGCACACTCGCCGATGACCTTCGGGCGAGCCTGAGGTCGCTCGACTCGGTGTCCGGCATCGATTCCAGTTCCTCGATCGAGGTGACTACGGTCGACGCGCTCGCGCATCGCATCGTCTCCGAGGCCGAGGGTGCCACCCCAAAGGTGATCGTCGACGACGAGCTCTTGGCGAAGATGTGGTCCGCCGCGGCGGCCGCGACCGGCGTGCCATTCAAACCGACTGTGCTCCGCCAGGAGTGGGAGAACGTCATCCTCGCTAAGGGGGCCAGGACATTGGCGGACTACCTGTCCGTCTCCAGGACCGGAAGGGCACAGCCACTGACCAGGCCCCAGCGTGTCCAGCTCTGGACGGCGGTCGAGCGGTTCCTAGGTCTGATGCACGAGTCGGGTGCGAGAACCTTTTACCAGCTCGCAGACGACGCGGCGAAATATGCCCGTGCCATGTCGGTCGGCGATCTGTTCCCACATGTCGTCGTTGACGAGGCGCAGGACCTGCACCCCGTACAGTGGCGACTGCTACGCGCTGTGGTGTCCGACGGGCCCGACGACCTCTTCATCGTCGGCGATGCGCACCAGCGGATCTATGACCATCGTGTGGCCCTGACGACCATGGGGATCAACGTGCGTGGGCGGTCGTACCGTCTGCGTCTCAACTACCGCACCAGCGAGGAGATTCTCACCTGGGCGATTGCCCTGCTAGGCGGCCAGACGGTGGACGACCTCGACGCCGGCACGGACAGTCTGGACGGCTATCGTTCCGCGTTCCGCGGCACGCAGCCGCCAACGACTCGTGGCTACCCGACGTCGGCCGCCGAACAGGACGGACTCGTGGTGACGGTCCGAGGCTGGCTCGACGGGGGAGTCGCCGAAGCCGCGATCGGCATCGCGGCCCGCACTCGTAAGGGGGCCGACGCGGCAGCAGAGGCGCTGCAGGCGGCCGGGATCACGTGCAGCCCGCTCGACCGCAAACAGCGTGGCGGCGTCGAGATCGGCACGATGCATCGCATGAAAGGCCTGGAGTACCGTGCGATGGCCGTCGTCGACGCCTCGGCTCGCTCGATTCCGCTTCCATACGCGGTCACGCCGAAGGCCGACGACCCGGCCGCTCACGCCCAAGACACCCTGCGTGAGTTGTGCCTCCTCTACGTAGCCTGCACCCGGGCCCGCGAGTTTCTTTCGGTCTCCTGGTCAGGTGCGCCGAGTCCCTTTCTACAGATGCCTGGCAACTGACGCCACCAATGAGGTCAGCACCCCTAGACGTCCTGCCCGAGCGCGAAGGCCGTCTCGAGGAAGACCTCCTGCACCACTTCGTGGAGATCGCCCTCATCCATGGCGTGCAGCGTCAGGATCGTGGTGAGCCGGCGGAGCCGCTTGGTTGCTTCTCGCATAAGCGCGGTCCTCGGCAGCGACCCCTTCTCCCTGACCAGGCCAATGTGAGTTCGAGCGATGGCGCGGGCGACCGCCGGGGAACCACCCAGCGTCGGGCGCTCCATGATGGCCACTGCCTCGTCCTCCAACAACTGGCCGGCGAGATCGGCCCCGAGCACATAGGCCCGCCACCACAGTCGTCGGAAGACATTGCGCGGCTTGCCGATCAGGCGTTCGTAGCTCGCGCTGCGCTGGGTGTTCGGGAAGCGCCAGAACGCGATGTCAGGAAGCAGGACGAGCGTGAGGAAGGACCACACGCCCTCGTCGGCCGCGTCCGCCGGCATGATTTCCAAGGTGCCGAGCAGGAGCTCGTAGAGACGGTGCTCGAAGTCGGTGAAGCCGCCGGCCGGCGCCATTGGCCAGCCGTACTCGCCCGCCAGCGCGCAGACCTTGTCGCGGATGACCATCAGTCGGTCCGGTGAAATCCGCGAGCCCCCGGTCGCGTACCAGTCCATACCCGGGTGTTCGGCGGTGGCGAGGGAACGCAACTGGTCCGGCGGCACATCGGTGCGTTCGACGAGCAGCACGCGCGCAGCACCGGGATCGAGCCTAGGGAAGACATGGTTCACGCCGGGCGCTCCAGCAGTCGAAGGGACGCTTGGAGCTCCGTCGCGAACTCGCCCGGAGACTCGCGGAGCAACCCACGCATCCCCGCGACTCCTCTGTCTTGGAAACACACACGGACGAGGCCCACGAGCAGGTCACCCAGGGTCCCGGCGTCGTGCTCCGCCTCGTCGTCGAGATCATCGTGGCTGGCCGCGAAGGTGAGCAGGGTTCTCGCCGCGTCGTAGAAGATGATCTCTCTCAGCTCCACGTCAGCGGATGGCTCGACGGCGTCGAGGATCTGACGGATCCGCGGATGGGCGCTGTTGAGGTAGAGCCGAACGGCACCGGTCGCGGAAGCAGCCAGGTCCGTCTCCTCGATGGACAACGCCCAGGCGCCACCACGGCCGTCGGCGATGCCCGCATGAGCGAAGTCGACGGCGACGACCGGGAATCGCTGGGCGTCACTTCCGAGATCAACGATGGTGCTTTCCGTCCACAGCGTCGTGCCGGGCCGGGCCGGAGCGAGCGGGTGCTGAGAAGCACCGGGCCGGCGAAGCAGTACATGGGTGTCGAGAGTGAGACGGCCGCCCAACTGCTCGCCGGGCAGCTTCAGCTCCAGTTCGGTGGCGCGACTGCTGATCGGAATGCCCGGGAGGGCGCCACGGAGGTTGGTCCAGGACGAGTGCCAGCTGATCGTCGCCTCGAGACGTGCATCCGCCGGCAGCCGGCAGTCGGCGAGCACCTTGGGCAGGTCCACTTCCAGCGTCCGATGGACCTTGACGTCCTTGAAGTAATCCCATTCGGGCAGTCGGGTCGGATCATCGGTCACGGGATGACCGACCGCGGTCAGATGCCAGTCCGCCCCCCGGATGTCGCCTGGCTTCGGCGTCAGGAAACCAAGGCTAACCGGCGCCTTCATCCGACCCCATCCTCAGCGATCTCCAGGTCTAGGACGACCGTGACCGCGGTGTCACGCGGCTGGAGGATGCGTACGGTCCATGCGGCCGAATCATCGGGACGGACGACGAGGCGGCTGCCTGCGACGAAAGCGTGATCGTTACCGGCCGGCCGCCAGCCCAGCACCGACGGAACCATCGCGCCCGCCGGCGCGTTCTCGGCGGGCTCGGCCTGGCTGCCGTCGAGGATTACTCGAGGAACCGCGGTGACGTAGACCGTCCGTGACCTCTTGCTGCTGCTCAATCGGAAGCCGAACTCAACCTCCGTCCCCGACGAATCCCCGGCCACGAGTCGGTGGCGCCGGTCGAGAACCACTGACACCCGTGCAGAGGAGCCGCCGCTCCGGGCCGCCGCGCCGTTGCCCGGAGCCCCGGTCTCATGCTGGGAGCCGCTCGAGATCTTCCCACCTGCTTCACCGGGCGCGCCGCGCCCTACGGCCGCTGACAAGCCGGGATCGGCTGCGGTGGCGTCACCTAGAAAGCGCCCGAGCAGCTCGGAGATGCCAACGACGCCGGCGTGTAGACCCTCCGAACCTGGAAGGGGCGGTGGTGTCGACGTCTTCTTCGCCTCGTCCCGCAGCTTGCGCAGGGCCACGCGAACGGGGTTGGCCTTGTGCTTCGTCGCCTGTGCGTTGTCGGGGATCCAGTCATCGTGGGTCACTGGCTCGGAGCGGGCGAAGTCGTCGTTCAGGTCGGGGTCCACAACGAAGACACCAGCGGCTCCTGCGGAGCTGTTCGGAACCCCGATCTCCAGGTACCTGACGACGAACCGTGGGTTTCTCATGAGCGCGATGCTGTTTTCAAGGTCGGCTGGGGGCGCCTCGAGCAAGTTGGAAGGAGACTTCGGTGCCCGCTCGAAGCCGCGGTTCACCAGCACACCGAGCCTCCTCGGTGGCCGCTCGGAACGGATCTCTGTCACCGTGTGCGGGCCGTGCTTGCCCTTCTCGATGTCACCCCTGTAGAACGCCTGTGCCAGCCGGTAGGCGCTCGTGTAGTGCCGCAGCACGCCTTTGTCCCTGGCCGGGAGCGGGACCGGATCGCCGTCGCAGTCGAACCCGAAATCGATCGAGGGACCGCCGGTGAGTGCGCCCATGTCGTGCGGCCAGGCGTGCCAGGAGGCGGCTGCTGCGATGCGGGCAACGACGTCGCGGAGGTTCTGACCAGGATCTCGCTTCGGAGCCAACACCATGAGCGCGGTGCCCGTTCCGTCGCGGGGAATGCGGGTCATCCCGAGGTTCGCCGCGAGATCCTCGGCAGCTTGGCCCAGCACGGGCTCGGCGCCGGTCGTAGCGTCGGGTTCGCCCCACCAGTGGCGACCTGTGAAACGCTGCCCATCCTCGGGCCGGGCGTATGCGGATCCAAGAGCCACGGCCATGAACCGACTAACCGGCTTGCCCGCGTCCGTCGACCTTGTGAAGAGGACGATCGTCGAGCAGGAGCTGGCCTCGTAGAGGACGCCCTTGCCGAAGCCGTAGGTGCCAGCGCCGAGGTGCTTGGTTTCGTCGCGGCCGATGTTTCGTACGAAGTCCACAAAATCGGTCGGGCCGTCCACAGCGACGTCCGCGCGGGTGGGTCCTCGAAGCCCCTGAGTGCCCGAGTCCGTGACGACGAGGACGGACAGGTCGTCGGTGCGGAGCCGATCGCCGATCGCGGGGTCGTCATGGTCCGGCAGGTCCTTGAACACCACCGTGCTGAGGGTGCGGCGCTGCTCGTCGTTCACCCGCCAGGCATCGACGTGGTACGAGATCGAGCCGCCCGCGATCCGTGCGTCCCAGCTGTTCTGCAGAGTCTCGCGGAGAAAGACCGTCCATGGCCCGAGGGCAGAACGTCCCAGTGCACGCCGGGCTGCGCGTGCATCGATGTTGCCGCGTGGGTGGAACGGCTCCGAAAAAATCTTGATGATCGTAGCTCCCGGTCGCTGAGCTTTATGCTGATGGGGCTGGCTCCGGACGTTATCCGCCGCCGCCGGAGTGGACTACCCGGACTCGTCGTCACTTCCGGCTTGCTGTCGTGGCGAGCCGGAAGCGACGATCGCATGCAACCGGTCAGGACTGCGCGTCCAGTTCGTCGATGGCGTCGAGATCGATGATCTCGGTCTCGAGCTGCCGGTTCGAGAGGTCGGCGGACTTATAGGTGATCTCGCTCCTGACTCCGCCCGCCTTCGGGAAGAAGATCCCGAGTCCGATCACGTGCTCCACCGCGTCCAGCGCGACGCGCGGGGAGGAGCCCTCCAAGCGCCTCGGTTCCGAGACCTTGTCGATCGGGTAGACGCACAGCAGGCCGACGTCGCCAAGGACATCCTCGCGATAGACGCGGAGCTTGTTGTCGTCTGGCTTCCCGCCATGGAGCTCGCCGAGTTCCTTGCTGCCGAGCTGGAGATCGGCTACGCGGTCGGTCGTGGAGATCAGCGCCTTGATGTTTGCGTACGGCTTGCTTGGCATCGGCAGGCGGCTCCGCTTGAGGAGCCCCACAGGCCGGCCGAGCCCGAGGTCAATGGCGCCGTCGGAGCCGGAGCCGGTCCGGTTCATGACGACGACGTTCCAGGTCCGCAGGAAGCCCTGCCGGTTCTGGCTGGCAATGTACTCGCGAAGGAGATCGCCCTTCATGCGGAAGGCCTCCTCGTGGAACCGGTAGTCGCTGAGGAACGCCTCGATCAGTGCCGAGGGCACGCTCCTGAAGAGGAGGTGCTCGCTCGGCATCGAGACCGGCGTGGCCCCGACCTGCTGTACCAGCCGGCGGGTCGCGTCCTGGTTGTGCAGCAACCAGTCTTGGTCGCGGTGGTGGAACAGGATCGTCTGCTCGCGGTGCCGGCTGAAGCTGATCTCCGCGTCAACCGCGTCGCGCATCTTGGCGGCCGAGGTGATGGCCATCGCGGGGTGGGTGCGGATCCTGACCGGGACCTCGAGCGGGCTCAGTTCCTCGACCTCGTACCGGCGGATGTCCCGTCGGATCTCCTCCTCGACCGTCGCCAGCGCGAAGAACCACTCCTTCAACTCGTCGGTCATCCAGATCCGCGGCAGGTCACCGTAGCCGCGGCGATAGCCGAACCAGCGGCCCATCTGGAGCTGGGTGTCGTAGGCCGAGGAGGCGCGCACGAAGTAACTGCAGGTCAGCCCCTCAAGCGTGAGCCCACGCGAGAGCGTGTTGCCGCCGATCACCACCGCGGTGATCCCGGCCGGGTCGCCGTAACTGAGCCGGTCCTTCGAAAGGTAGTTGTCGACGATGACTCGCACGTCCGCCAACACGGCGGGAAGGTACTTCTCGATCTCCGCCCAGGTAACGGGGCTCAGGCCCTGGGAGGCGGACGGCAGCTTGGCTGACTCCTCCTCCCATTGACTGCGCAGGCTGGCGAGCACGGCCGTCCTACTGTTCGTCACGTCCTTGCGCAACTGGTGGAGAATCTTCTCCACCGGTGCCTTCGTAGCGAAATGTGCCCTGGCGTTCATCGAGGTGTGGATCAGCATCGAGTTGTGGAGCCCGCCATCGGGACGCGCACGACGCGCTGCCGTCGCGAGCAGGAACCACTGCAACGCGTCGATCAACGACAGGGTGATATCGGGTTCCCAGAGGTCGAGGCCGTCCTTGACCCGCGGGGGCCTGATCGCAACGGCCTCGTCCTCAGGGATCTGGCGGATGATGTCGAGGCCTTGGTCCAGGGCCTCGACCTCGTCGATCGTCAGAGGGTCCCGGCCGAACAGCTTCTCGGGCCCGAAGTATCCGTCTGGACGCGGCAGGTCGACCACGAAGTCGCGAGGGTAGAGGTCATCCTCCTTCTCCGGGTCGATGAGCAGGTTGGCGAACGGCGTCGCGGTGTAGGCGATGTAGGCGGTCTTCGGCTGCCTGAGGATCTGGCCGATCAGCCCGTTGATCGAGGAACGGTCCTTGAGGCTCACGTTGATGCTCGCCTGGTCGGCCTCGTCGTCGATCACGAGGATCGGGCAGTTCGCAACAACCTCGTCACCGGCCTGGCGCATCCAGCGCACAAGACGACGCAGCCGGTGTGGGTTCTTCTTGACCACGGCGAGCAGGCGGTGGTCCGGGTTCGAGAGCAGTTGGCGCGCGTTGCCACGCACCGTGAAGTCGGCCTCCGGATACGTCAGCAGGTGCCAGTGGGCTTCCAGATCCTCGACGAGCATGCTCTGCAGCCGGCCCTGGGTCTGTGCACGGAGGTTCTCTGTGAGGCCGGACAGGACGATGACGAGCCGGTAACCGACGTCAGCTGCCTTGGCAATCACGCTCATGAAGTTGGTGGTCTTGCCGCTCTGGACGTAGCCCAGGACCAGGCCGCGGACGTTGATCTCGGCCGTTCCGGGCGGCCTGAGGAGACTCACGACTCGATCGGATGTTCGATTGAGAGCGTTCATGGATTCGTCGGGGATGCCGCTGAAACGAAGTCGCTTCTCCAACACCGGCCAGAAACGATGGTCGGGGCGCGGTCCGGCATACCACGTCCCGGTCTCCCTCTCTCGGTTCAGGAGCACGTGAACGTCGTCGAAGCTGCGTACCCGCTGCGTCCGCTTCTCGTAGAGTTCGCGCGCGTTCGCGAGGACGTCATTGGGGGTGTACCTGCTGAGGCGTCGGATGGCCCCGTCGGCCGAGCTGCCACCAGCCACCATCATCGCGATCGTGTCCGCAGTCTCATCCACGAACTCGTCGCCCGACGACAGCATGTTCGACGCTTCGGTACCCATGGTACTTACCCCCGGTTGTCCTTGCTTCCGCCGTTAGCGATCGACTGCAGGCCACATGTTGGCACACGGGTGCGACAACACGTGTCCGCCGTGATCCAGTGCGATGGCACGCGGCAGGTGCAGGTTGTCCTGCAGTGGCAACGTTCGGAACTACGGTCCTGTGGGAGCAATACGGGTAATCATGCCGTTTGCGACGGGATGGGACGTCGCACCGAGAAGCGTTGCGGCGCGCGGGAGGCCGAGCCCGATCCCTGACCGGGAGCAAGAGCTACGTCACCAACCTTGCCGACCCCTCATCTCCGCGAACCATCGGTTCGTCTGGGCACTGCCGAGTCCGTCGGTCCACATCCGGCCTCGGAGTCCCTGATCGAAGTCAGGGCTGGCGTCGGGGCCTGCGGTGGAGGTAGGTGCGTAGGCGGTCGGCGGGATCGTGGGTGGCGTCAGGCTCGGYGGGGGTGCGGTGGAGTCTGGTGAGGAGGGCGGGGGCCTTGGTGGTCTTGAGAGTTTGGTAGCCGGCGAGGGCTCGGTCGACGGCTTGGCGGGTGGTGGCGGCGGCGCTGTCGCCGAGCCTGCGTACGGTCTCGGACCTGTGGGGTCGAAGGCCATGCCTGTCTGTGGGTGTGCTCGCGGCCGGCCTTGGTCCGGGCATGGTCGTGCGCTGCGGCTCGGGTTCCGACCCGGACTCCGACTCGAGGGTGAACTCGGGCACGCGGGCCGTCGACGGCGTCTCCACGGCGAGTTGAGCGGTGAGTAGATCGGCGATCTGCCTGGCGCCGGCGCGCTCGTCGGGGTTCGTGGCGAGGGCAGCGTCCAGAACGTCGCGGACCTTGCCCGGCAACGAATCGGGTGCCCGCGGTGCCGTCGATGGGTCGGGCTGGCCCAGCTCCCACCAGGCGAGCAGGCACAGCGCCAGGGAGTAGACGTCGGATGGGTTTCCGGCGGCGTGTGCGGTTCGGCGGCATTCGGGTGCGCGGAACGCTTGGCCCTCGTGGTCGACGTCGTCGGCGTCGTGCACGGTGCCGACGTCGGCATCGGCGATCTTGGCGATGAGGAAGTCGGAGAACGTCACCCGGTTCGTTTCCGGGTCCATCCAGACCCGGCTCGGGTGCAATGCGCGGTGGGTGATGCCCTCGGCGTGGATGTCGGCGAGCCCGGCGTAGGAGTCGGCGGCCACAGCCACGAAGGTCTCGATCGCGGGCCGCACGTCGGCGCGGATCAGGTTCCCCAGCGTGAGCAGGGTTGGCTCCGGCGGGTGCATCGGGATGACCCACATCCGCTCGTAGTCGACGCCGAAGTATGGGTCGACGGCGAAGACTCTGCGCAGTGGTGCCAATCGTCGCATCGCGTTGTACTCGCGTAGCAGCGGGTTGTCGTTCTTCCGGAGTTCATCCTCGGTGAGGCCCTGGCGCTCGAGGGTGAGCAGCACCCTTATCGAGCCGTCGTGATGCCGGCCGACGTAGCGGCGTCCGCGCGGCGTCGGGTCGAGTCCGGTCACGATCACGTAGGGTCCGAGCTTCTTCGGAATCGCCGAGCGCCCGGACAATCCAGCGACGTGATCTTCGACGCGCTTGCGGAAGGGGGCGAAGTTGAAATGGCGGCCGACGAAGTCGTCGATCTCGCGGAGGGCCTGCTCGCAGCCGGCCAGGCGGACCACGTGGCGCTCGACGCGCGGATCGTCGACGTTCAGCCTGACATCGGGCGAGGACAACACGACCAGCGCGTAGACGAGGTGAAGCGGAGCCTCTCCGAGCGGAACAGCCTGCTTGAGCGCGCTGCGCAATGGCCGGTTGTGCTGCGTCAGGCCGCCGGCCAGGATGCGGGCGGCGCCCACAGCCTGGTTGATCGGGTTACCGCGGTCCTCGCGGGTAGCCCGGTCGTACCAGAAGACATCGTTGCCATTGAGGTCGCCGTGCCAGGATTTTTCCTCTATCACGATGACGCTGTTCGGCCCGATGGCAATGAAGTCGGTGTCGCGCGTTCCCGAGGTGTGTACCAACTGCCGGCCGCAGACGATCGTCCACTGCTCGTCCAGGTGGTCGCGCAGGTAGCGGGCGGTGGCCTCCTCGCCCGGCCCGCCCCACTCGCCGTGGCGGATGATCGTTGCTCCCATGCGCCCCCCTCGCTGTCATCCGCGCCGCCCGGCGCACACCCGCGGAGGCGCCCCGCCGGTGCGAGCCGCTTCCTTCCAGAAGGGGTACAGCCACAGGAACCAACGATCCGGTTCGTGGGATTGTGGCGCCGGCCTCCCCGTCAAGTTCCGACAGACTGTCGCATACCCCGATACGGGCGCTGCACCACAGGTACGCCTAGGTAAGCGGATTTGACCCGGACAGTGACTATCGCCGCCGGCTGCTCGCTCAGAGTGCGGATGTGCCCGAGGGGAACGGACATTCCGGGCGAACCAGAAATTGCCGGGCGAACGCCGGGTTCTCCGGCAGATGGCCGCCCTGGGCGAGCTAGCGTGTCTGGCGAGCTAGCGGGCGGTCTCCAGGCGATCGGCTACCCGAGTGGCCAGGCAGGTGCCCGACCGCGGACCGATTGCCCGCGGGTTGGCGCCGGCGCGCCGGCGCTCCGGAGCGCTCTGACCCCCTCCGTCCAAGGGCGAGATCGCTGGTTCTGTATCGAGGTCCGAACCGCGCACCGCTCTTAGCCCGGATCCCGATACAGAATTGATGATCATATCTGGCGTAGGGCRTTGACGACTGTCTCGACGATGTAGGTGGGGCGGGTGAGCACGTCCTTCCAGGTGACGCGGACCAAGCGCCAGCGCAGTCCCTGCAGGCGGTTCTGTCGTTCGCGGTCGTGATGGAGGGGCTTGGGGTCGAGAACCGGCGTGCCATGAAAGGCGGCGCCGTCCGCTTCCAGACAGACCCGTCGCGACACCMAGGCCATGTCGACCCGAGCGACGAACGTCCCGGACCCATCACAGATTGGATACTGCAGCTCCTCCGGAGGTATCCCGGCATCCGCGAGAACCAGCCGCACCMACGACTCCAGCGGCGACTCGGCACGCCCGTCGACCTGGAGGAGCCACCGATATCGGCTGGCTGCGCCGCGTCGGCCGAAGAGTTCCGTCCGTATGTCGTCCAGATTGAGCAGTCGGCGGCCATGCAGCGCGGCGTCCAGCAGCGCGACCGCTTCGGGTCGTTCCCAGGCGAGTACCAGATCGGCGAGTGTTCGAGGGAGGCTTGTCGCCGGCAGGCCTCGGATGGGTCGCACCTCATCCTCAGGAACCGTTCCGGCGTGCAGGACCAGCCCGGCGGACCGAGGACGGGAACTCGTAGGCGCGACCAGCAGACGAACAGGCTCGGTCGGCGTGCACGGCGGGAGCGCGCCGAGCCCGTATAGCCGCGCGGCGCTCAGGCCGCACACGATGGCATCAGGACGGCGATGCAGTGCGGCGCGCAGGCGCCCGAGTAGCGGATCCGCGCCAGGTACGTCAGGTACGAAGTAAGTGCCGTTGAAAGGTCGTATCCAGGCGTTGGTCCGTATTAGCTGTTCGATCTGCCCACGGGTCAGCCCGGCGTCGCGGGCCTGAGCCACGCTGATCATGCCCTGCTGCCGGCGGGCGACGCGCAGAGCCGCCGCCAGCCCCGGGTACTCGGCCCGCTTCCGCTGACTGGCTGTCGCCACGAGCGGCAGAATCCGCCCGACCAGCTCGCCGCGTCAGGCAGAGGCGCCGCTTGTGGACAAGGCAAGACCTGTGGATATGCGGATGCCGCGGCGCCTTACCTCGGCGGTGACGCGACGCCGGCCCGGGCGAGGATCGCCCTTCTATATCTGGACCAGAGCCCCGGCATCCGGATCAGAGCCTCAGCCGAGGCTGGCGCGCGAACCCCGGGCAGAACTCACGATCACCGCGTGGYGCACGAGGTTGATCGTCGGTTCTGTACTCGAATCCGAACTGGGAGCGGTGTGCGGTTCGGATTTGAGTACAGATCTGGCGATCATCTGAGGGTTGTCAGGTGATCTCGGAGTGCGGTGGCGACCTGGTTCGTGGTGGGGGAGGCGTCGATCTCGGTGAAGGAGGGGAACTCGGGGAGAGAGCGGTAGGCGGCGTCGAAGGCGGTCAGGTAGGAGGGGTCCTCGACGTCGCGGCCGCGGGCTTCGACGCGGCGGGCCGCCTCGTCTGCCGGGATCGTCAGGTAGAAGGTGACGTCGGGGCGAGGGAAAACGGAGTAGGCGACGCGCACCAGCCGCTCAGCGTGGCCGCCAGTCTCGCCGCCTCCGCCACCTCCGCCGGGTGCGCCGCCTCCACTGCCTCCGCCGTATGCGCCGCGTGCGCTGCCGCCTCCGCCGCCTCCGTCGGGTGCGCCGCCTCCGCTGGGTGTGCTGTCGCCGCGGGCTCGCATGATGGCGAACTGGCAGTAGGAGTAGCGGTCCATGACGGAAACGCGGCGGGTCAGGGTCGAGATCGTGGTCGCTCGGGCGATCGCGACCCAGCGGATGGACGCCTCGACTGCCAGATAGCCACGCCGGCCGAGTAGGTGCCGCCCGTCCCGGCGTCCGAGCCGACGGGCCAGCGGATCGATCAACGGCCGTCCGCCGCCGTTCTCGAAGTACCGCGCTGGCGTTCCAGCCGCCGTGAGCTCCCCGGCGAGCCGTTTCGCCGCGGTCGACTTCCCCGACCCGTCAACCCCCACCAACACGATCATCGTCGGCCGCAGGCGCATACCTGACGTTATCCGTGGGTCGCCACCGGATGGTCAGTGCCGCATGGACGGCGCTGCATGGTCGACCCCGCCTGGCCGACTGCCGGCCGTTGGCCGTTGGAGCCAAGCCGGGCGCCGTGGAACGGCGGCTAGCTCTGGCAGCCCACGCCGTCCCCGTCAAAATCCAGCTCGAAGGGGTCTGGCTCCAGGACCCGGCCCGGCCCGCGCACGTAGTTCGGGCCATCGCCCGAGCCGCCCGCGCAGTCGTAGTCGCCGACGCCGTCCTGGAGGCACTGGTCCGGATACGACGGATCACAGCCCGGTGCCGGTGCCGGTGCGGCAACGGTCGTCGGCATGGGAGATGGTTCCGCGACCCCTGGCTGCTCGGGTGCCGACGCGGGTGCGGGTGCGGACCCGGGAGCGGGAGCCGTCGTCGTGTCCGGGCGAGGAGCCGTCGTCTCCGGGCCAGGAACTGCAAGGGTCGTTGCCGAAACTGACGCGGCCGCCGGCGCCGGTGGAGTCGCCAGCACCAAAAGCGGCGGCGGGGCCGGCATGGGAGTAGACGCCGGTTCCTCCGCCGCCGCCGGCGGCGCCGGCGGCGGCAACGTCGGCGAGGTCGGCAACGGCTGCGGGGTCGGCGAGGTCTGCGGGGTCGGCGTGATGATCCCCGGCTGAGAGGTCACGTCAGTTCGCGGCGTAGTCGTCGCTGGTGGTGGCGCGGTCAGTGCTAGCGCCGCCAGATCCGCTGCTGGCTGGTTCCGCGGCACGCTCGAACCGATGGCGGGCCCCGAATCCGTTGCGGAAACCGGGCTCGATGGCCCGGCCGCGACGGCCACGATCTTGCTTGCTGGCGTGCCTGTATCGGTCGGGTCGGCGGCGCCGGACGGGATCGGTCGCGCCAGTTCGGACGGCGTCGCGGGCGTGGTTGGGACGGTCCGGGCGGCTGGCGGGGGTGGGGTCGCCGCCGGTACGGCCATCACTCCGGCCGGCGGCTCGGTCTGCTCCAAGAGCTCGGTGCTTGGGCTTGACGGCTKGGGTTGGCCGGTCTTGGCGAGGATGAACCCCTGGTCTGGGTCGCTGCGGCAGCCGGAGAGCGCAATCAGCAGAAATGCGGCCGGAACGGCGGTGACCGCGATGCCGAACTGCCCGTTCGAGCCTTTTGGCCGGTGCCGCCGGCGAGCCATTCCACTAGGCGCGTCGGCCACCCCTACCGCGGCCTCACGGATAAGGGGAAGCTCGCGCGATGTCGCTCCCGGAACAATCAGCATTGCACTCCTCGATCGCCGTAGATCGATCAGGTTAGCGCTCGAACCGGCATCAAGGCGTCAGGCGCGCTCCGAACAGGAAACGGTGAAGCGCGCGGAACCGACCCGATGCCGCTATTCCCTCTTTTGGTTCGATGCCGGATGCGTTCTTGGCACGAGGCGTGCAGTGAAGAGGCGGCATGGCACGGCGGCATGCGACTGAATGATCGTGGGTGGCGGATCTCGCTGCCGAGACTCCCGCCGCGGGATGGTGTCTAGCTCTGGCAGCCGACGCCGTCGCCGTCCGCGTCCAGGCCAAAGGGATCCGGTGCCAGGACGCGGACCGGTCCGCGCACGTAGTTCGGGCCATTGCCAGAGCCGCCGGCGCAGTCGTAGTCGCCCTTGCCATCTTCCAGGCAGACGTCCGGGTAGGCCGGATCGCAGTTCGAGCTGGCCGGCGGAGCGGGAGCGGCGGCCGTTGTCCGGGCCGGTGYTGGAGCCGGCGCGGGTGCGGGCGCGGCGGTGGTGGTCCTGACCGGGGCGGGAACCGCGGTTGTGGCCGGGGCCGCGGGGCGCGCTGGCGGCCGCGTCGCGCCGGGCTGGTTGGCGGCGGCGAAGGGMATCGGCGGATTGGCCGTGGTTGGCGTCGGGCTGGGTGGCGCTGAGGACGTCGCTACCGAGGCCGATGCGGATACGGTCGCCGAGGCCGGTGTCGTCGTGATCCCGTCCGACAGGACGTCAGCAGTCTGAATCCGGCCAGCGTTAGCCAGGCTGTCCTTTGTCGCGGACGCGCAGGCGGACAGTCCCAGTAGCAAAACGGCGGCTGGTACAGCCACCGCCACGGCGCATGTGAGGCGAATTCGTCGACCTCCAGCGGACGCTGCTCGCCGTCCATCCTTCGTCGCGATGACCGCAGAGATGACCGCAGAGTCGAACCGCTGTCTGGACAATGAGAAATCTCGCATAGTGCCCCCCCGAGTCACTTGAGGTGACCAAGCTAGTTGCAGGCCAATGAAAAAGACACGGGGAACGCACGCGATGGCGCAATCCTGTTCATCCGGTGTTGACCGCACCGCAGGGATTGCTCGCCCGTTTTTTCTCGGCCTGGGTCGACTACGGGAGTCGGCGGCCATGCCTGCTTCCGGCGACGCTGGGGCGGCAGCCTACGGTCCCTGCGTCGGCGCGAGAGTCACTGCCCGGTGAGGCCGGCTCCGCCTTCTCGGGTTGGCTCCGCCTTCTCGGGTTGGCTCCGCCTTCTCGGGTTGGCTCCGCCTTCTCGGGTTGGCTCCGCCTTCTCGGGTCGCCGTGGCTTTCCGTTACCCCGCTGCGCGGTTGGCCCGGCGTCGGATCCGCTCCTGATGCCAGGTGCGTAGCGGTGGCATGACGTGGCGGAGGGCGGGGCGGGTTACTTCGTAGGCGACGGTGCCGAGTTTCAGAGGGAGCTTTTCCAACGGACGGTAGTCGTCCGCGGCAACGAGGCGGCATGCCAGATCGGGACGGAGCTGGCGGAGGTAGCGACGCGCTCGGGCCGCATGCAGCGGATCGGAGGCAATCTTGATGGTCGCCGCCGATTCCAGGTAGGTCATCGCGAACGCGAGATTTTGCTTGGTGGTGTGCGCTTGAGTCTCCAGGACGATCTGTTCCGGGGGCACTCCGAGTACCTCCCGCGCATAGCGCGCCATCGCCTCGGCCTCGGCGATCACCGCTCCCCGCGTGGCGGCCCCGCTGAAGACCAGCAGTGTGCCGTCCGAGACCGGCAGAGCGCCGTCCGAGACCAGCGACGTGCCGTCCATGCCGGCTCGGCCGCCGACGTCGTGTGCCTGGCCTCTCGCCTGGTCGCCAGCCTGGCTTCCGTCGTGGCTCATTGACCGGACCGCGATCTCGGTGCGCCAGCGCTGCAGCGGGTGTGTCCGGCCGTCACGGGCCGATGGATAGCCGAGAACGAGCACGGTCTCCCCGACGACCCCAGTCGCGGTTCCCCCGTCTCCCTCGCCGGCGGACGCTGAATCGGTCCCCAGGTCGGGCCTGGTCACGCCGGTCCTCGGTGGGCGCCGGGCGAGCGGATCGAGATGCCGGCGGGAGGCGGCCCAGTGCGGGATCTCGGCGGTACCGACCACCAGGCCGGCGAGCGCGATGACTCCCACTACCGCTACCACGAGCATCGTCACCCACATGACGACGGCCGCCTTCGCGACGCCAGCCGTGACGTCGGTCGCGACGCCGGTCGCCGCAGCGGCGGCGACGTCAGCCGCGTCGACAGCGACAGCGACAGCGCCGGCGCCGGCGCCGGCGACGATCGAGGCGATGGCGATGGCGATGTCGATGGCGGTGACGACGGACGAGGAGGGCTCGAACGGGCTCGCACGACTCGATTCTCGCCCGGTTGGGGTCCGCGCTCAGGATCGCCGGCTGGCTACGGAGGCCCCGCCGGCTGGTTCCGGAGGCTCGCCGGCTGGCCGGGGCCCGGGTGGCGGAGGATCGTCGGGGTAGCCGGCCAGCGGGCCGGAATACCAGCGGGCCGGAATGTCAGGCACGATCGGAAGCACCATGACGCTTGCGACGACCGATCTTATGGACGCCCTGCCACCGGGCGGGCTGGCCGCTGCCCGCGAGGACCCGCTCGGCGAGGACGCGATCTACGCGACCTTCGAGGAGTGGGCCGGGGAGCAGGGGCTGAGCCTCTACCCGCACCAGCAGGAGGCGCTGATCGAGATCGTCTCCGGCGCGCATGTCATCCTCTCCACCCCGACCGGTTCGGGGAAGAGCATGGTGGCGGCCGGGGCGCACTTCGCGGCGCTCGCGACCGGGCGGCGCTCCTTCTACACCGCGCCCATCAAGGCGCTGGTCTCGGAGAAGTTCTTCGCGCTGATCGAGATCTTCGGCGCCGAGAACGTCGGCATGATCACCGGTGACGCGGGCGTCAACGAGAAGGCTCCGATCATCTGCTGCACGGCCGAGATCCTGGCGAACCTGGCATTGCGCGAGGGCTCGGCCGCGGACGTCGGCCAGGTCGTGATGGATGAGTTCCACTTCTATGCCGACCCGGACCGCGGCTGGGCCTGGCAGGTTCCGTTGATCGAGCTGTCGGGGGCCCAGTTCATCCTCATGTCGGCGACGCTGGGCGACGTCAAGCGGTTCGAGGAGGACCTGACCCGGCGCACCGGTCGCCCGACGGCCGTCGTCCGTTCCGTGGACCGGCCGGTCCCGTTGTACTTCAAGTACGTCGTGACGCCGCTGCAGGAGACGATCGAGGAGCTCCTCTCCACCCACCAGGCTCCCGTCTACATCGTCCACTTCACGCAGGCGGCGGCGCTGGAGCGAGCCCAGGCGCTGACCAGCATCAACGTCGCGACGAAGGCCGAGAAGGAGCAGATCGCGGCGGCGATCGGCGGTTTCCGGTTCACCTCCGGGTTCGGCAAGACGCTGTCCCGGCTGGTTCGCCACGGGATCGGCGTGCACCACGCCGGGATGCTGCCGAAGTACCGGCGGCTGGTGGAGATCCTCGCTCAGGCCGGCCTGCTGAAGGTCATCTGCGGGACGGACACCCTCGGCGTCGGCATCAACGTCCCGATCCGCTCGGTCATGTTCACGTCGCTGTCGAAGTACGACGGGACGAGGAACCGGATCCTGACCGCCCGCGAGTTCCACCAGATCGCCGGGCGCGCCGGCCGGGCCGGCTACGACACCGCCGGCTACGTCGTCGTGCAGGCGCCCGAGCACGTCATCGAGAACGAGAAGGCGCTGGCGAAGGCCGGCGACGACCCGAAGAAGCGCCGCAAGGTCGTTCGCAGGAAGCCGCCGGAGGGCCAGGTCGGCTGGGGCCAGCCCACCTACGAGCGACTCGTCTCCGCCGAGCCGGAGCCGCTGACGTCGCATTTCCGGGTCACCCACTCGCTGCTGCTGAACGTCATCTCCCGGCCCGGCGACGCGTTCACCGCGATGCGCCATCTGCTCACCGACAACCATGAGGACACCGCCGCGCGGCGCCGGCACATCCATCGCGCGATCGCGATCTACCGGGCGCTGCTCGCCGCCGGTGTCGTCGAGAAGCTCGACGAGCCGGACGCGGAGGGCCGCACGATCCGGCTCACTGTCGACCTGCAGTTCGACTTCGCGCTCAACCAGCCGCTCTCGCCGTTCGCGCTCGGCGCCCTCGACCTGCTCGACAAGGAGGCGCCCGACTATCCGCTCGACGCGCTGTCCGTCATCGAGTCGACGCTCGACAACCCGCGCCAGGTGCTGTCCGCGCAGCAGTTCAAGGCGCGCGGCGAGGCTGTCGCGGCGATGAAGGCCGAAGGCATGGAGTACGACGACCGGATGGAGGCCCTGCAGGAGGTCACCTACCCGAAGCCGCTCGACGAGCTGCTCACCGCCGCGCTGGAGATCTACCGGCGCGGCCATCCGTGGGTCGACGACTACGAGCTCTCGCCGAAGACGGTCGTGCGCGACATGTACGAGCGGGCGATGACGTTCGCCGAGTACATCCAGTTCTACGGGCTGGCCCGCTCCGAGGGCCTGCTGCTGCGCTATCTCGCCGACGCCTACAAGGCGGTGCGCCAGACGGTTCCGGACGCGGCACGCACCGAGGAGCTCACCGACCTCATCGAATGGCTCGGCGAGCTGGTCCGCCAGGTCGACTCCAGCCTGCTGGACGAATGGGAACGCCTCCGTAACCCGACGAAGGGCGACCTCGCCGCCGCCGCCGCGATCGAGCACGGCGAGCGGCTCACCGACAAGCCTCCGGCCGTCACGAAGAACGTCCGCGCCTTCCGCGTCCTCGTCCGCAACGCGCTGTTCCGCCGGGTGGAGCTGGCGGCGTTGCGCCGCTACTACGACCTCGGCGAGCTGGACGCCGAATCCGGCTGGAACGCCGAGGCCTGGGAGGACGCCCTGGCGCCGTACTTCGAGGAGCACCGCGAGATCGGCACCGGCGCCGACGCCCGCGGCCCGAAGATGCTCATCGTCGACACGGCCACCGAGCGCGGGAAGTGGCTGCTGCGCCAGATCTTCGACGACCCGGCCGGCGACCACGACTGGGGCATCAGCGCCGAGGTCGACCTCGCTGCCTCCGACGAGCTCGGCGCCGCCGCCCTCACCGTGACCGCCGTCGACCAGCTCTGAAAGCCCGGTCCGCCGACGCCCCACAGCCCCGTCGGCGGCCGCCCGAGCCGGCCGGGCATCGACTTTGGTAGCGCCCTTCGGGCGGTTTCGGACGACGTGTCGACCCCGTACGCTGCCGCACATGGGCGCGGTCGGCACCGGCGGGCGCGTCGGAGTGCGCCGGATGGAGTACCACTGGCTGTTGCCGGCCCTGCTCACCCAGGAGATCCCGGCCGACGGCGACGCCGGCCGGCCGGCACCCCGGTCGGCACGGGACTGGGCCGTGGACGTGGTCCTTTTCGTGGCCGCGGTCTGGGGCGGGCTCGCGGTGTGGGTGCCGCTCGTCGAGCAGGCGCCCGACGTGTCGCCGGCTCTGCGCGCCGCCGACCTGGCGGCGGGGCTGGTGACCTGCGCGGCGCTGTGGTGGCGGCGACGCTGGCCGGTGACGCTCACCCTCGCGCTGACCCCCCTGGGGGTGTTCTCCGCGTCGGCCTCCTTCAGCCTGCTGATCCTGATGTTCAGCGTCGCCGTGCACCGGCGCCCGCCCGTGGCCGCCGCGGTGGCCGGTGTCTTCTGGTTGCCCGGTTTCCTCTACCCGCTGGTCTGGCCGGATCCGGAGCTGTCGTACGCGGGCTCGGTGGTGCTCACCCTGGGACTCACGGCCGGGGTGACGGGCTGGGGGATGTTCATCCATGCCCGCCGGCAGCTCGTGATCTCCTGGCGGGAGCGGGCGGCGCTGGCCGACGCCGAGCGCCATCGGCAGGTGGCCGACGCCCGCCGGCTGGAACGGCTCCGCATCGCGCGGGAGATGCACGACGTCCTCGGCCACCGGTTGTCGTTGCTGACCATGCACGCGGGCGCGCTCGAGTTCAGGYCGAACGCGCCACCCGAACAGCTCGCCCACGCCGCCGGCGCGGTCCGTACCAGCGCCCGGCAGGCTCTCGTCGAGCTGCGCCAGGTGATCGGCCTTCTCCGGCAGGACGATGCCATGCCCGAGCCCGGACCCGAGCCCGGACCCGAGCCCGGACCCGAGCCCGTGCCCGAGTCCGAGCCCGTGTCCGAACCCGTGTCTGAGTCGGTGCCTGAGCCCATGCCTGAGCCTGGGCCTGGGCCCGACCAGGTCGTCCATGCCGAGCGGGTCGAGCGGGTCGTCCATGTCGAGCGGGTCGGGCGGGTCGAGACGGGCGAGAGGGTCGGCGGCGAGGGTGCCGGGCCGGTCGACGGGTACGCGCCGGTCCCGGAGACGCCTGGCCTTGCGGACCTGGCGGCCCTCGTCGGCGAGTCCCGTCGCGCCGGTACCGCCGTCCGGGCCTACTACCGCGTGGTCGAGCCGCACACGGTATGGCCGGTAGCCGCCCGCGGCGCTTACCGGATCGTCCAGGAGGCGCTGACCAACGCCCGCAAGCACGCGCCGGGGCGGCCGGTCACGCTGATGGTCGACGGTTCGGTCGGCGAGGGACTGCGCATCGAGGTCCGCAACCAGACCGGCCCGTCCGCGGCCCCCGAGTCGGCCGGGCGGTCCGAGCCAACCGGCGGAGCGGGGCTGGTCGGGCTGGCTGAGCGGGCGGCCCTGGCCGGCGGGGCGCTTCGGCACGAGGTGACCGCGGACGGTGAGTTTCGCGTGTGTGCCTGGCTGTCATGGACGCCGGTCGAGAACGCCGGAACCATCAGCGGAACCACCGCAGGAACGATCACCGGAACCCGGTCGGCGCGCGAACCGGGCGGGAGCGGCGGATGACCGATCCACGGCAGACTGCTCCGCCTGGCGCGACCGGCGGGCCGGCCGCACCCGTGCGGGTACTGGTCGTCGACGATGACCCGCTGGTACGGGCGGCGCTGGCCATGGTGTTCGGCGGTGGGGATGAAGTCGCGCTCGTCGGCGAGGCGGGCGACGGCGACGAGGTGCTGGCCGCGGTCGAGGCGCACGGCCCGGACGTGGTGCTCATGGACATCCGGATGCCGAGGGTCGACGGCCTGGCCGCGACGGAGGCGTTGCGCGCCCGGGCGGACCCGCCCGAGGTCCTCGTCCTGACCACGTTCGACACGGACGAGCATGTGCTGCGGGCGCTGCGGGCCGGCGCGAGCGGATTCCTGCTCAAGGACACCCCGCCGGCCGAGATCATCCGTGCCATCCGGCGGGTCGCGGCCGGAGACCCGATCCTGTCGCCCGCGGTGCTCCGCCGCCTCATGGCGCACGCCGCCGCGTCCTCGGCGGCCACCCCCGCGGCGGCCACCGACTCCACGGGCGCGTCGCCGCCGGCCTTCACGCCAGGCGCGTCGGCCGCGCCGCGCGCGTCGGCGGAGGTCTGGCGCGCCCGCACCCTGCTCGACCAGCTCAGCGAGCGGGAACGCGAAGTGGCGCTCGCGGTCGGGCGCGGGCTGTCCAACGCCCAGATCGCCGCCGAGCTCTATATGAGCGTCGCGACCGTCAAGTCCTACGTCTCGAAGCTGTTTGTACGCCTCGGTCTCGACAACCGCGTACAGATCGCTTTGCTCGTCCATGACGCCCACCTCGACGCCGGATAGCCGCTTCCACGGGATCAACGGAGGCGGAATCAACTGAGGTCGTCGAGCCATAGCCCAATGGCCGTAGGCGGTGGCCGGGTGGCTGGCACAGCCTGGCGGCATGAGCTATCGAGTGGACGTTCAGYGGCTCACGGTCCGCTGTCGGGGTGGCGGTTCGGCGCCACCGGCGCTGGATGATGCCTCGTTCTCCGTGGAGCCGGGCCGCGTCTGCGGCCTCTTCGGCCGGGAAGGGGCCGGGAAGTCGACGCTGCTCGCCTGCCTGGCCGCCTACCGGCGCCCGTCCGCCGGGACGGTGCGCGTCGACGGTGACGACCCCTACGAGAACGCGCGGCTGATGAACGGGATCAGCCTGGTCGACGGCCGGGGCGGGATCGGGGTCGACGAGTCGACGACTGTCCGCGAGGTGCTGGAGATCGTCGCCCTGCTGCGTCCCCGCTGGGACCAGGCCTTCGCGGACACGCTGCTCGACCGGTTCGAGGTGGCCGCCGGCGCGAAGGTCGGTCAACTGGCCCGGGGCCGACGGGCGGCGCTGGCGGTGACGATGGGGCTGGCCACCAGGGCGCCACTGACGATGGTCGACGAGGCGCATCTGGAGCTGGAGCCCGCGCACCAGTCGACCTTCCAGGAGGAGCTGCGCGCCGACCAGGCCGCCCATCCGCGGACGGTCATCCTCGCCGGTGCCACGGTGGGGGAGCAGGGCGCCGAGGGCATCCGCGGCGTGGATGATGACGGAGGCCTGCTCGACGACGTCGTTCTCCTCGGCCGCGGGCGGGTGCTGGCCGCGGTGCGGGCCGCCGACCTGCGCGGCCTCGGCCGAGAGCTGACCGGCGATGCCGATGCCGTCGCCGCCCTCGTCCACACCCTGACCGGCGATGCCACGGCCGACGAGGCAACGGCAACGGCCACGGCCACGGCCGACGAGGCAACGGCCGGCGATGCCCTGATCGGCGATGCCCTGATGAGGGACGCCCTGACCGGTGAGGCCGTGGCCGTGGTGGCCGACCGCCGGCTGGGCCGGCTCCGCTCGGTCGTGCTCGCCGGCCAGGTGCCCCCCGACGCGCTCAGCGCGGCGGACCGCGCCGGGATCAGCGTCAGCCCGGTGGGGCTGCGCAGGCTCGTCACCTGCCTTACCGATGACCGGCTCCGGTCCGGCGACCACCGGGAGCGCACCTCATGACGGAAGCAGCCAAGGCGGAAGCAGCCGAGACGGATGCCGCCGGCCGTCCCCCGGCCGTCCCGGCGGCCGCGGCGGCCGCGGTCGTGACCTCGGCCCGGACCGCGAACCGGGAAGGGCCGCCGCCGCTGGCGAACGTCGCCGCGATCACCACGGCCGGCACCATGATCTGGATCGGCCTGCTGTGGCTGGTCGTCGCCGCCGGTTTCGGCATCGTGCTGGGCGTCGTCGCCGCGGTGGGTTCGTCCGACCACAGCCTCTGGCAGCACGGGTTTTCGGGCTGGCAGCGGTTCATACCGTTCGCCGCCGGCCTGTCGATGACGTCGGCCTTCGCGCCGATGCTGGTCGGCAACGGCGTCACCCGGGCCCGGCTCGCCACGGCGGCCACCGTGACCCTCGTCGTCGTCGCGGTGGCCGGTGGCCTGTTCGTCGCGCTTGGCTATGGCGCGGAGAGGCTCGCCTTCGACGCGCTCGGCTGGCGCCATGAGCTGTCCGACGGCCGGCGGCTCTCGGGCGGCGGATACGTCCGGGCGGGCGTCGCCTATGCGGCGCTGTTCGCCTGCTACTTCGCCTCTGGATGGCTGATCGGTGTCGCACGCGGAGTCCTCGGTCGGGATGGGTTCGCGCCGCTGGTCGTTCCGGCTCTGATTCCGGCGGTCGTCGCCGAGCTCCTGCTCCGGTCCGAGGTCACCGGCCTGCCGTTCGCCGGCCGCCTTGGTCTGGATCGCCTGCCCCAGCCGTCGCTCACGCTCGGCCTGCTCGCGGCGCTGACCGCCACCGCCCTCGCCACGTGGGTGGCCCATGCCGCCAGCCGGCACATCACCCTGCCCATCGGCGGCGGCCCACGTTAGGGGGCGGTCGCGGTCCCAATGCCCGGCCATACCGGGGACAATTCGGCCATCCGGATGAACCCTCCGATGGCGGTCCGGCACACTGGGCCGCATGGGTGTAGGGGAGCCCTCCGGGGAGTTCTCGGGCCAAAGCCAGCCGACGGGCTGGAACCAGGGCTACCCGCCAATGGGCCAATATCAGCAGCAGTACCCACCAACCGGTCAGTACCAGCAGCATCCGCCAACAGGCCCGTACCAGGGCTACCCGCCGCCGGGCCAGTACCAGCAGCCGCCGGGCGAGTACCAGCAGGGCCAGTACCAGCAGCAGTATCCGCCGGCCGGCGGATACCAGTGGGCTCCGCCGGAAGGGCAGGTCCCGCCAGCCGGCCAGAACCCCTGGTACCCGCCGCCGGGCGGCCACCAGCCATCGCCCCGTCGGCGACCCTGGCTGGTGCCGGTGCTGGTCGTCGGTGGATTGGTCCTCGTCGCCGGCGTCGTCCTCGGCGTGCTGAGACTGGTCAACCATGACGGGGGCGGGAGCGGAACCGGGACCACGGTGCCGAGCGCCTTCCTCGGAACCTGGTACGGCACGCACGGTGGCTCCGAGATGTCCCTGGAGCTCAAGGACGGCAAGGTGGGTGACGTCGTCGGCGCGACGACGTACCCGGGCGCCTGCACCGAGACGGTGACCCTGATCGAGGTCGGTGACGGCTCGTCGATCCGCGTGCACGAGGCGGTGCAGCCGGGCGACACCGAATGCACCGACGAGGACATCACCCTGACGCTCCAGGGATCGGGTTCGTTGAGCCTGCGCTATGAGTCGTACGCGGAGGGTGACCCGGACGGGACGGTCGTCATGACGCGGGCCGGCGGCGGCAGAGCGGCCTGAGAGCGACCTGACCGACCAGGGGCCGGAGCGGACGTAGGCCGCGACAAGCGGAACCGCCCTGACCTCGACAGGAGGGAGAGATCAGGGCGGTTCCGGGGCTCCCGCGTCCGGTGGGGGGAAGAGACGCGGGAGGGTCTTGCTGGTCGGCGTTGACTAGCCGAACAGCGCCTTGTGGGTCTGCGGACCGACGACGCCGTCGACCAGCAGGCCGTGGGCGGCCTGGTAGGCGCGCACGACGCTGGAGGTCTGCGGGCCGAAGTAGCCGTCGACCGCGACCACGTGGCCAAGGCTCCCGAGCTTCTGCTGCAACTGGCGGACCGCGTCCAGGTAGACGCTGTGGTTCGCCGCCTGCGACAGGTACCAGGCGTTCGCCGGGATCGCGGGCGCGGCCTTGGCCAGGGCGGCCGGGGCGGCGGAGACCGTCCCGCTGCCGACCGCGTTCGCGGCGGCATAGCCACGCGACAGGTAGTTCCGGTAGGCGCCGGTGGTGTAGGTGGTCCAGGCGCTTGGGCCGGAGCCCTTGCAAACCTGGGTGGCGGCCCACGCGTTGGTCGCCGGGTCGTAGAGGTTGCGGCTCCCGACCCAGCCGGAATGCGCCCGCATGTTGATCTGCCACAGGCCGCGCGAGTCCTCGCCGACGGTGGCGTGCGCGTAGGCGTTGCCGCCGGACTCGGCCAGCGCGATCGCGACCCAGGTCGCGAGGCTGACGCGGCAGCTGTCCAGGCCCGCGGAATGCGCGTAGGCGGCGATCTGGGAGTCCGAGACGCTGGACGCGGCACTGGCCGGAGCGGCGCCGGCGAAGACGGCGGCGCCGGCGGTGGCGGTTACGACGCCGGCGGCGACAACAGCCGAACTGCGGCGGCGGAAAGCACTCTGCTTGCGATGACGACCCTTGAGCATTCTGCGAAAATCTTTCCCGCACGCCTGTGAGGTTAGCTGTCGGGTTCGGGCCGGGAAGCCCGGCCGGCTATTTTTGGGCGCGCTGAAAAGCGCCTTTGAATGGCCGACTTAACCCCAAGGGCTCGCGCTGGGTGGCGCGAGCCCGGAGGAACGTGGTTCCCCCATTTCTGCCCTGGCGATGTTCTCGGAGGGGGCACCGATCCGGGGGCAGAACTCGGCGTCCGGATCGCTGCTTGCTGCGAGCGGAGCAACCGTAACTAGCTACCGGGTGTAGTCACAAGCGGGCGAACTGGGCAGATGTCCGGCAAGGCTGTCACGCTGCGTGTAAAGCCCTGTGGCAACGCGCTTGTCAACAACTAGCTGTGACCAGCGTCACATCAATTGTTGCAAAATTCGGGGAACAAGGAGCCGTTGTCGCGCGAATCAATGTCGCTCAACGGTTTCCAACAGCCACCCTTACCGAATGATGCTTATCGCGAGCGACGCAGATCTGATGCGCCGCGTAATATCCCGCCGAACTTCCCTCCGATCGAGCAATCGCCCGTCACGACGTGTTCCAGCCGTTGGGAAGCCGTGGTCGAGGTCACATCGGGTGACGACTGCCCGTCGGCTGTCGAGGCCGGTCGGGAGATCCGAACTCGTGAACAGGGCGTGAACTGTCGAGGGGAATCCTGACGCCGGTACGTACCGATTGAGTATGTTTGGTCCGAAAAATCGCCTCCGCACCGAAGCCGATGCGGAGGGTAGTCGATCCGCGGGTTGGAGCGTTGTCCAGGTGTTCGAAACCACCGCGGACAACCTGGGCACGTTCTTCTCGGCCGCGGCGCTGGTGGTGTCGCTCGCCGTCTGGTTGATCGACCGCTATGTCCGTCAGCGCCGGATCGTCAGCTACCGGGTCCACCTGAACACCAAGATTGACGTGAGCCCGCGGTCGGCCGCCGACGTCGCGGACCTGGAGCTGCGGCGGCGCACCGACGGAGAGCCCGTTCCCGGCGCGAGCCTGACCCTCGTGCGGGTGAAGAACGCAGGCCGTCTCGACGTGGACGCGGTGGACATCGTCCGCCCGCTCACGTTCACCTTCCCAAGGCGATCGGCCATGGGCGTCGAGGTGGTCGAGCCCAGCCCGGTGGAACTGCGCGATGTGATCATGAATGCCCGCTGGCCGGACCACCCGGGCCGCGTCCCGGGGCCGTTCATGGAAGGCGACAGGGTCGAGCTGCCGCCCATGGACCTGAACGAGGGCGTCCGGTTCAAGCTCCTCGTGCTGCTGTCCGGCGACGGCAACGAGGTGCACGCCCGCGGCTACATCCGCGGCGGCAAGTTCGAACGCGACACCAACCGCCGCCGCAATCGCGGGCTCGTCCTGGGCGGGCTCTCGTTGCTCCTCGCCGGCCTGCTGATCGGCCTGGTGATCGTCAACTCCCGTTCGGACCCGAGCGAGAGCACGGTCCGCTGCCTACGCGGTCAGCTGCAGATCGAGGGTTCGACGGCGTTTGCTCCGGTGGTCAAGCTCATCGMCGACGAGTACCACAAGACCTGCGGTGACGCGGACATCGCGGTTGTCGCGAACGGCAGCATCAGCGGGCTGCGGGCCGTGGCGAACACGGGCGCCAACGACCCGAAGACGGCGGCCGCCAGGCTCGCGATGTCCGACGGCCCGGCCTCCGGCGATTTCGGTTCACTGGTCGCGCGGCCCGTCTCGGTGGTCGTCTTCTCCCTGCTCGTGAACGACTCGGCCGGGATCCACGGTCTCACCGTCGACCAGGTCCAGTCCGTCTACGACGGTCGGGTCACCAACTGGAAGGACGTCGGCGGCAACGACGCGCCGATACGCCTGATCTCTCGCGGCTCCGAGTCCGGCACTCGCGGGGCGTTCGAGCGCCGGGTGCTGGGCACCCAGGAGCCCCCGGTCTCCTCGAACGACTGCTTCACCAAGGACCGTGACCCGAACGCGGCCACCACCCGGTGCGAGTTCAGCAGCGAGGCAAGCCTGCTCGACCAGATCTCCCGCACCCCGGGCGCGCTCGGCTACGCGGAACGCGGCGCCGCCGCCACCTACCCGAAGATCAACGAGATTGCGTTGAACGGCTGGACCCCAGACATCAGCACGGTCGAACGCGGCGACTACCCGTTCTGGGAGGTCGAGTACCTCTACACATACGGCACCCCGCCCGGTGACAGCCTGCTGTCGGCCTTCCTGGAGTACGTCAGCACGGACACGGCGAAGAACCTGCTCCGCGGCGAGGGCTTCACGCCATGCGTCGACCGCGACAAGAACCTGATGGCTACCCTCTGCGCCACCCGGCGCTGAGCCACCAGCACCCAACCACCAGCACCCAACCCCAACCACCAGCACCCAACCGCCAGCCACGAGCCGCCAGCGCACGGCCGCCTGCCTGGCCGCCCGGGCGGGCGCCGGTCGTCAGGGCTGGAAGCGGTAGCCCATGCCCGGCTCGGTCAGGAGGTGGCGGGGGCGGGCCGGGTCGTCCTCGAGCTTCTGGCGCAGGCGGTTGAGGTAGGTGCGCAGGTAGTGGGTCTCGGTCTCGTACCGCACGCCCCAGACCTCGGTGAGCAGCTGGCGCTGGGTGACGAGCTTGCCGGGGTGGCTGAGCAGCACCCTGAGCAGGCCCCACTCGGTCTTCGTCAGGTGGATCTCCTCGCCCCCCTCCTCACCGGCGGCCTGGTCGCTCCCGCCGCTCCCGCCGCTCCCGTCGCCCGCGCCGCCCGCGGCGGGCCAGGCGCGGGTGACGCGATGGGCGGCGAGGTCGACCGTGACGTGGCCGAAGCGGACGATGGGACTTGCCTCCTGCTCGCCGCCGCGGCGGGCGACCGCGCGCAGCCGGGCGAGCAGCTCGTCGATGCCGAACGGCTTGGTGATGTAGTCGTCGGCGCCGGCGTCGAGGGCGCCGACCTTGTCGCGGCTCTCGGCCCGGCCGGAGAGCACCACGATCGGCACCCGCGTCCAGCCGCGCAGGCCGTGGATGACCTCGACGCCATCCATGTCCGGCAGGCCGAGGTCGAGGATGACGATGTCCGGGATGGTCGACGCGGCGGCGGACAGGGCGCCCGCGCCGGTGTCGGCGACGACCACCTCGTAGCCGCGTGCTCGCAGGTTGATCCGCATCGCGCGCAGGATCTGTGGCTCGTCGTCGACGATCAGCACCCGCGTCACCGGACACCGCCGGTGTCGTCCAGCTTTCCGTCGCCGTCGCCGTCGCCGTCGCCGTCGTGGTCGCCGTCCGCGGCCGCCGCCGCGCTGTCCTCGTCGGCGGGGAGGTCGATGACCATCGTGAGGCCGCCGCCGGGGGTGTCCTCCGGAGTGAGAGTGCCATCCATCGCCTCGACCAGGCCGCGGGAGAGCGCGAGACCGAGGCCGGTGCCGGTGGTGTTGTCGGTGTCGCCGAGGCGCTGGAACGGCCGGAAGATGGCGTCCCGGTCGGCCTCCGGCACGCCGGGGCCACGGTCGACGACGCGGATCTGCACCCGTGTGCCGAGCGCGCTCGTCGTGATCAGCGGCGGGGCCCCGGCCGGCGAGAACCGGATCGCGTTCGCGACGACGTTCGCGACCACGCGCTCGAGYAGCACCGGGTCGGCCCGGATCGCCGGCACCTCGGGCACGTCGCCGATCTCGCCGAGAACCCGGTTCGCCTCGCCGGTCTCGCCGCCGATGCGAACCCCGGTCGCGTCCGGGCCGATGCCGTCGAGGGCGAGCGCGACGACGTCCTCGGCGTGGACCGCCCGCGGGAACACCGACAGCACCCCTGCCTGCAGCCGGCTCATGTCCAGCAGGTTCTCCACCAGCGTCGTCAGCCGGTCGAGCGACTCGTCCGCCGTCGCGACCAGCTCGGCGCGCTCCTCGGCCGACCAGACCACGTCCTGGGCGCGTAGCCCGGTGACGGCCGCCTTCGCGGCGGCCAGCGGCGCCCGCAGGTCGTGCCMGACGGCGGTGAGCAGCGCGGAGCGGACCCGGTCGGCCTCCGCGAGCGGCCGGACGCTCGCCGCCTCCTGGGCGAGCCGGAGGCGTTCCGCGGCGGTCGCCGCCTGCGCGGCGAACGCGGCGAGCAGCCGCCGGTCAGCGGCCGGCAATGGCCGCCCGCGCAGCGCCAGGGTGAACCGGTGGMCGGCCGGCACGTCGACCYCCCCCTCCGACGGCCGCGTACAGGGCCGCGGCCCGACCGCCGCGACGACCCGCCAGCGCTCCCGCCCGGTCCTCGCCGTGCCCGTCTTGTCTGCCGTGTCGGACGAGTAGGACTCGAGGAGTGCCACCGACGTCATTCCGAAACTCTCCCGGGCCCGTTCGAGGATCGCGGGCAGCGGGTGCTCGCTGCGCAGCACGGTGCCCGCGAGCGTCGCCAGGGTCTCCGCCTCGGCGCCCGCCCGCGCGGCCTGGCCGGAGCGGCGGCGGGCGAGGTCGACGACCCGGCTGACGGCGACCGCGACGGCGACGAACGCCACCAGCGCGAACGTGTTGTTGTGCTCGGCGATCGTCCAGCGGTACAGCGGCGKGGTGAAGTAGTAGTTCAGCAGCACCGACGAGGCCACCGCCGTGGCCAGCGCCGGCCAGATACCGCCGACGACCGCCACCGCCACCACGACCAGCAGGTAGAGCAGCACGTTGGAGGTCAGGTTCAGGGCGGAGCGGCTCGCCGTCGCCACCGCCGTGAACAGCGCGAGCATGGCCGCCGCCAGCGCGAACCCGGCCAGCTGGCGCCGGTACGCGACCCACCGCTCGCCACGGTGACCGCGACCGTGGCCGGCCGCGTCGCGCCCACCTCGCGCGCCCGGCGAGGGAGGCCCGCCCAGCGCGGGAGGTTGGTCACCGCCGTCGCCCGGCTCCTCGCCGGCGGGTCGTGCGCGCCTGCCGACGGCGCTCGAACGCTCGTGGGTGACGAGGTGGACGTCGATCGAGCCCGAGCCGGCGGTCGTCGTGACGCCGACGCCGCGGCCGAGCAGCTGCGCGAGCCGGCCGCGCCGGCTCGCGCCCAGGACCAGCTGGGTGGCGTTCTCGGCCCGGGCGAAGTCCAGCAGCGCGGCCGGGACGTCCTCGCCGAGGACCTGGTGGTAGCTGCCGCCGAGGCTTTCCACCAGGTCGCGCTGCCGGGCGAGCGCCGCCGGGTCCGCGCCGCTGACCAGGCCGTCCGGGCGGCTTACGTGGACGGCGAGCAGATCGCTGCCGCTGGGGAAGCGCGCCGCGATCCGGGCCGCGCGCCGGATGAGGGTGTCGCCCTCGGGGCCGCCGGTGAGCGCGACGACGACCCGCTCCCTGGCCTCCCAGGTGGCGGTGATGCCGTGGTCGGCGCGGTACCGGTCGAGCTGTTCCTCCACCTTGCCGGCGACCCAGAGCAGGGCGAGCTCGCGCAGCGCGGTGAGGTTCCCGACGCGGAAGTAGTTCGACAGCGCGGCGTCGACCTTGTCGGCGGCGTACACGTTGCCGTGCGCCATCCGGCGGCGCAGCGCCTCGGGGGCCATGTCGACCAGCTCGACCTGGTCGGCGGCCCGGACGACGGCGTCGGGGATCGTCTCCCGCTGCGGCACCCCGGTGATCGTGCTGACGACGTCGTTCAGCGACTCCAGGTGCTGGATGTTCAGCGTGGTGACGACGTCGATGCCGGCGGCGAGCAGCTCCTCGACGTCCTGCCAGCGCTTGGCGTTGCGGGAACCGGGCACGTTGGTGTGCGCGTACTCGTCGACGAGTGCGAGCGTCGGGCGGCGGGCGAGCACCGCGTCGACGTCCATCTCCGTGAACTCGCCGCCCCGGTGGCGCAGGACCCGCCGGGGGATGGTCTCGAAGCCCTCGGACATGTCGGCGGTGAGCCGGCGTCCGTGCGTCTCCACCAGGCCGATCACGGTGTCCGTGCCGCGCCCGCCCCGCCGGTGCCCCTCCGAGAGCATCGCGTAGGTCTTGCCGACCCCGGGCGCCGCGCCCAGGTAGATCCGTAGCCTTCCCCGTCGCGGCCCGTCGGCGCTGCCCGTCGTCATCGGGTCAGCCCACGTGGACGGCGGGGCGGCGCGACCGGTCCGGCTCGGCCTCGCGCAGCACCTCGCGGGTGATCGGGGCGACCTCGCCAACGCCGAAGACCAGGAAACGCAGGAAGTTCGTGAACGGGTTCCCCTCGGTCCACTCGAAGTAGATGTGCGGGCGGGCGCCCGTCAGGTCGCGCAGGTGGAGCAGCAGCGCGGCGATCGCGTTCGGGACCGACGTGCTGGTCAGCCGCAGCACCCGGTAGCCGTGCCTGTCGACGCCCATGACCGACAGCGTGCTCTCGAACTCGGAGGCATCCGTGATCGAGACCTCGACGTACAGCAGCGGGTCGCCGGCGGGCAGATGGGCGTCCCGGCGGACCTGCGCCTCCTTGTCGCGGTACTCGGCCTCGTCCCCGGAGTCGGGCTCGTTCGCGACCAGTCGCAGATTGCCGCCCGGCTCGCCGTTGTGGCCGACRCAGCCGGCCTCGGCGACGAAGCGGCGGGCGGTGTCGTCCATCCGGATGTCGGTCACCCGCAGCTCGAACGCGCGCACCGCGCGGGAGACGAACGAGACGATCAGGATCGTGATGATGAAGATCGACGCGATGATCAGGCCGTCCGGCCGTTCGAAGACGTTCGCGATCGTCGTGTAGATGAAGACCGCCGTGATCAGCGCGAAGGTGACCATCCGTCGGGTCGAGCGGTGGCCGTCGCCGTCGCGCCGCATGCACGACAGCGTGACGGCGAGCGAGGCCGACGTGATGAGCACCAGCACGCCGGTCGCGTACGCCCCGCCCTGCTTGTCGACGCTCGCGTCGAACACCCAGGTGACGAGGAAACCGATCGCAATGAAGATCAGGACGAGCGGGCGGACGGCCCTCGTCCAGCTCGGGGCCATGCCGTAACGGGGCAGGTAGCGCGGGACGATGTTGAGCAGGCCGGCCATCGCGGACGCGCCGGCGAACCAGAGGATCGAGATGGTGCTGACGTCGTAGACGGTGCCGAACGCGCCACCCAGCAGGTCGTGGGCCAGGTAGGCGAGCGCGCGGCCGTTGGCCGGCCCACCGGGGTCGAAGTCCTTCTCCGGGATCAGCCAGACCGTCACCAGGCTGGTGCTCAGCAGGAACACGCTCATGATCGCGGCGGCGGTGGTGAGCAGCCGGCGGGCGTCGCGGATGCGGCCGCGCGGGTGCGCCTCGGTGTCCTCGGGATCCCCCTTGATCAGCGGCATCACGGCGACACCGGTCTCGAAACCGGACAGGCCGAGCGCCAGCTTGGGGAACACGATCAACGCGACCCCGACGAGCAGGAACGGGTTGGGATGCTCGTTGACGAGCAGCTGATGCCAGTCGTCGATGACATGCGGCTCGCTCACGACCTGGGCGAGTGAGACGGCCACGACCACGGCGTTCAGCGACAGGTAGATCACGACGAGGATGACCGCGATGCCCACCGCCTCGGTGAAGCCGCGCAGGAACACCGCTCCCAGCAGGGCGAGCAGTACCAACGTGATGAGCATCGACTCCCCGTGCAGGAAGCTCGGGGTGTACGGGTTCTCGACGATGTGCGCGGTCGCGTCCGCCGCCGACAGGGTCATCGTGATGATGAAGTCGGTGGCGGCGAAGCCGAGCAGCGCCAGCACCAGCAGCTTGCCGGCCCACCACGGCAGGAAGCGCTCCAGCATGGCGATCGAGCCCTCGCCGTGCGGGCTCTCGTGCGCCACCCGCCGGTACACCGGCAACGCCCCGAACAGGGTGAGCAGCACGAGCACCAGCGTCGCGATCGGGCTGACCGCGCCGGCGGCGAGCACCGCGATGCCCGGCTGGTAGCCGAGCGTGGAGAAGTAGTCGACGCCGGTCAGGCACATGACCCGCCACCAGCGGTGCCGCGGGTGCTCCTCGGCCGGCTGGGTGTGCGGGYCGGCATGCTGCCTCGACCGGTCAGCAAGCCCCTGCAACAGCCAGTTCCGCAGGTCCTGCCGGTAGCGGGCCGCCCGGGTCGGCGGCTCGCCCGCCCGCGCCTGCCCGGACGGCCGCCACGGGCCGCGCCCATCATCAGGCGGCGCCTCGGCGGCGGATCCGGTCTGGGCCGGCGAGTCGAGGGGCGCGGCTTCGGCTCCCTCGGAGGCGTCCGACGGCCCGGCTACGGCCGCGGAACCCTGAGCGGGGGTGCCCATCTTGTCCGGCGCGCTTCCAGGAACCCTTGGCCGCGCCGTCACCGATACCTCCGTCGCACGTCGTCGCCCGGCGACCCCGGCCGCCGGGCGAATTGGGCCGGTCCGTCCGGCGCCATGGTGCTGACCGTGCCACATCGTGAGGTCGGCGGGTGCCTCCGAAGATCCTTGTTAACGGTTTCTTGACACCCCCGACCTGGATGCATGGCCGCTACGCTCACCCGGCGGCTGCCTCTCCGCCGCGCGCCGCGCCGGGGGCGGGCGCGAGTGGGCCGCGAGTGGGAACTGCCACGTCGGCCCGCATACCCTCGCGACGATCATCTACTCGTCCGTGGGCGGCTGGATGCTCATGATCACATCCTGGGTGCGCGCATATGGGATCGGGCCGCCGCCTTCGGGGCGGCCCGATCCCAGCTATGCCCTGCCGTGGTCAGCCGGCCGCGCGGGCGGCGGGTTTGCTGATGCGGTCGAGGGCGGCGTTCAGCTCGACGACGTTGACCGTCGGTTCGCCCATGAATCCCAGGGCGCGGCCCGTGGTGTGCTCAGCGACCAGCTTTGCGACGACGGTCGGGTCCAGGCCGCGATCGTGGGCGACTCGCGCGACCTGAAGGCGGGCGTAGGCCGGCGAGATGCCCGGATCGAGGCCACTGCCGCTGGCGGTGACGGCATCGGCCGGTACGGCCGGCTTCGCCGGGGCATCGCCTCGGATCGGCACGATCTTGCCGGCCGTGACGTCCTCGTCCAGTTCGCGGCAGCTCACCGTGCTTCCCGCGTAGGTGGCCAGGAACGGCGTGGCCGGGCAGACCTCGTTGACGCTGACCACCCGGGTGACCGCGCCCTGGTAGCCCTGCTCGGCGTAGAACACGGCGAGCACCGCGCCGACGCCGGACGGCGTGCAGTACGGCCGCGCGCCGTCGACCCCGTTCGCCTCGCCCACCGCCTTGCTGCGCGCGCAGACCTGAGTGAGCAGGCTCTGGCGGCTCTCGTCGTCCGCGGTCGCCGGGTCGTCCGGAGCGTCGACGACGTCCTCGGGGCCGAGGTTCGACGCGCTGGTCGACGTCGGGTCGTAGCCGTCGCCGGCGGCCGACGGCCGTGGCTGGAAGTAGCCGGGCAACGGGTCGCCGTCGCCGTCGGTGGCCAGCTGGCCGATGAGCCGTGAGCCGACGACGGTGCCGTCCGTCGCCTTGATGAGTGAGCCTTCGGCCCTGCCATGCAGCCCAGGAATCTGGGCCACGGCGAGGAGCGCGAACGGGTAGGCGAGTCCACAGATGACGGTGAACACGAGCAGGGCGCGCAGCGCGGCGAGGTGCTGGCGGGCCCAGCTCGGAAGCCGGATGACCATGTCAAATCCCCGGGATGAACTGGATGATCAGATCGACGATCTTGATGCCGAGGAAGGGGGCGACGAGGCCGCCGACTCCGTAGACGAGCAGGTTGCGGCGCAGCATCGAGGACGCGCTGGCCGGTCGGTACCGCACCCCGCGCAGGGCGAGCGGGACCAGCGCGATGATGATCACCGCATTGAAGATGACGGCGGACAGGATGGCCGACTCCGGGCTCGCCAGCCGCATGACGTTGAGCCTGTCGAGACCCGGGTAGATCGCGGCGAACATCGCGGGGATGATCGCGAAGTACTTCGCGACGTCGTTCGCGATCGAGAACGTGGTCAKGGCGCCGCGGGTGATGAGCAACTGCTTGCCGATCTCGACGATCTCGATGAGCTTCGTCGGGTTCGAGTCGAGGTCGACCATGTTCCCGGCCTCCTTGGCGGCGGAGGTGCCGGTGTTCATGGCGACGCCGACGTCGGCCTGGGCGAGGGCCGGGGCGTCGTTCGTGCCGTCGCCGGTCATCGCGACCAGCTTGCCGCCCGCCTGCTCCCGCTTGATCAGGGCCATCTTGTCCTCGGGCGTGGCCTCGGCGAGGAAGTCGTCGACGCCGGCCTCGTTCGCGATGGCCTTCGCGGTGAGCGGGTTGTCACCAGTGATCATCACGGTCCTGATGCCCATGGCCCGCAGCTCGTCGAACCGCTCGCGCATGCCCTGCTTGACGATGTCCTTCAGCTGGATGATGCCGAGGACGCGGGTCCTGGGCTCACCGGCGACGCCTGGCGCCGGCGCGACCCGTTCGGCGACGACCAGCGGCGTGCCGCCGGTCGCCGAGATCTCGTCGACGGCCTCCCGGACGCCACCAGGAACCGTGCCGCCTTCCTCGCGCACCCAGTGCAGCACGGCGGCGGCGGCGCCCTTGCGGATCGATCGGCGCACATACACCCCGTCGCCGTCGCCGGTGCCGCCAGCGGTGCCGGTGCCCGCGCTGTCGGTCAGGTCGACGCCGGACATCCGGGTCTGTGCGGTGAAGGGGACGAACCGGGCATGTCCGAGCTCACCGGGGCTGCGTTCCCGCAGTCCATGCCGCTCCTTGGCCAGGACGACGATGGAGCGGCCTTCCGGCGTCTCGTCGGCCAGCGACGACAACTGAGCCGCATCCGCCAGCAGGTCGGGTGTGATGCCGCCGAACGGGAGGAACTCCGACGCCTGCCGGTTTCCGAGGGTGATCGTGCCGGTCTTGTCCAGCAGCAGGGTGTTGACGTCGCCCGCGGCCTCGACGGCCCGGCCGGACATGGCCAGCACGTTGCGCTGTACCAGCCGGTCCATGCCGGCGATGCCGATCGCCGAGAGCAGCGCGCCGATTGTCGTCGGGATCAGGCAGACCACCAGTGCGACCAGCACGATTCCGGTCACGCCGTGAGCGTTCAGGGCGCTGGTGTCGCCGACGCCCGGATGCTGGGCGCGGGAGAAGATCGCCAGCGGCTGCAGCGTGGCCACCGCGAGGAGGAACACGATCGTCAGGCTCGCCAGCAGGATGTTCAGCGCGATCTCGTTCGGTGTCTTCTGCCGGCTGGCGCCCTCGACGAGCCGGATCATCCGGTCGATGAAGCTCTGGCCCGGCTTCTGGGTGATCCGCACGACGATCTGGTCGGAGAGGACCTTCGTGCCACCCGTGACCGACGACCGGTCGCCGCCGGACTCGCGGATGACGGGCGCCGACTCGCCGGTGATCGCCGACTCGTCCACGCTCGCGACGCCGGCGACGACGTCCCCGTCACCGGGGATGACCTCGCCGGCCTCGACGACGACGTGGTCGCCAAGCAGCAACTCGGGCGCGGGCACCCGCTCGGCCTGGCTCGGGTCGACGGGGGCGCCCACGCGCCAGCCGGCCAGCCGGCGGGCCACCGTGTCGGTGCGGGTGCGGCGCAGCGTGTCGGCCTGCGCCCGACCGCGGCCCTCGGCGACGGCCTCGGCGAGGTTCGCGAACAGCACGGTCAGCCAGAGCCAGGCGACCGTCAGCCAGGCGAAGACCGTCGAGTCGGCGATCGCCAACACCGTCGAGAACACGGCGCCGATCTCGACGACGAACATCACCGGGTTGCGCCACAGCGTCCGCGGGTCCAGCTTGCCGACCGCCTCCGGCAGCGAGCGGATCAGCTGCGCCGGGTCGAACAGCCCACCGGCCCGGCGTGCCGGCCTGTGCGAGCCGTCCGGCTCGGGCGAGCCGTCGGCGGGCGTGTCACCTGTCTTCATGGCCTTTTCCATCACGGTTGTCTGCGGAGTAGACGCGGTCTCGTCCGCCCTGGACCCGGCACCATTGGTGCTCACTGGTGGATTCCTTCGGCGAGCGGGCCGAGCGCGAGCGCCGGGAAGTAGGTGAGCGCGACGAGGATCAGCGCGACGCCGGCGAGCATCCCGACGAACTGCGGGCGGTGCGTGGGCAGCGTCCCCGCCGAGACCGGCACCGGGCGCTGCGCGGCGAGCGATCCGGCCAGCCCCAGCACCAGCACGATCGGCAGGAACCGGCCGAACAGCATCGCGAGGCCGAGCGCCGTGTTGTACCAGGTGGTGTTCACCGAGATGCCGGCGAACGCCGACCCGTTGTTGTTGCCGGCGGACGTGAAGGCGTACAGCACCTCGGATAGGCCGTGCGGCCCGGAGTTGAGCATCGACGCGCGCTCGCCCGGCAGCGCCATCGCCACCGCGGTGCCGATCAGCACGACCGCGGGCGTCGCCAGCAGGTAGAGAGCGGCGAACTTGATTTCCCGCGCGCCGATCTTCTTCTGGAGATACTCAGGTGTCCGGCCGATCATCAGTCCCGCGACGAACACCGCGACCACGGCCAGCATGAGCATTCCGTAGAGGCCGGAACCGGCGCCGCCGGGCGCGATCTCCCCAAGCGCCATGTTCAGGATGAGCGTCGCACCGGAAATGCTGGTGTACGAGTCGTGGAAGGAGTTGACCGCGCCCGTGGACGTCAGCGTCGTCGCCGTGGCGAACGTCGCCGACTGCGGTACCCCAAACCTGCTTTCCAGGCCTTCGGTGGACGCGCCGACTGCCTCCGGAACCGTGCCGTGATGGGCCATCTGGAATCCCGCGTTGATGGCGAGGCTGCCGACGGCCAGCACCGCCATGACCGCGACGATCGCCAGCCCCTGGCGGGCGTTGCCGACCATCTTCCCGAACATCCTGGGCAGGCTGAACGGGATCACCAGCAGCAGGAAGATCTCGATCCAGTTCGTCCACGAGGTCGGGTTCTCGAACGGGTGGGCCGAGTTCGCGTTGTAGAACCCGCCGCCGTTCGTGCCGAGCTCCTTGATCGCCTCCTGGCTCGCGACCGGTCCGCCGGTGATCGTCTGCTGGCCGCCGACGACGGTGGCGAACGTCCGGTTGCCGTGCAGGTTCTGGATCGCGCCGCCGGCGACCAGCACGATCGCGAAGACGAAGCTGACCGGCAGCAGCACCCGCAGCGTGCCGCGGGTCAGGTCCACCCAGAAGTTCCCGAGCGTCTCGGTACGGGACCGGGCAAATCCACGCACCAGCGCCACCGCGACCGCCATGCCGACCGCGGCCGACACGAAGTTCTGCACGGCGAGCCCGGCCATCTGGACGAGGTGCCCGGCGGCCGACTCGCCCGAGTACGACTGCCAGTTCGTGTTCGTGACGAAGCTGACGGCGGTGTTGAACGCCTGGCTCTGCTCCATCGCCGGCATGCCGAGGCTGAGCAGCAGGTGGTTCTGCAGCCGCAGGAACCCGTAGAGGAACAGGACACCGACGGCCGAGAACGCCAGCACGGAGCGCAGGTACGCCGGCCACCGCTGCTCGGCGCGGGGATCGACGCCGACGAGGCGGTAGGCGACCCGCTCCGCCCGGGTGTCACGCGGGCTCGTGTACACGTGGGCGAGGTAGTCCCCGAACGGGCGGTAGACGAGGCAGAGCGCCGCCACCAACGTGGCGACGAAAAGGACACCGGCCCACCCGGCGCTCATTTAGAACTTCTCCGGGAAGAGTAGAGCCGCCACCAGGTAGCCGGCGACGGCCACAATGAGGACGAGGCCGGCAAGATTCTCGGCGCTCATAGTTTCTCCACCCCGCGGGCAATGACCGCGAGCACGACGAAAGACGCGATCACCACCACGACGAAGACCAGGTCGGACATGGCTTGAAGCYCACTTTCTGGGTCCGCCTTCCGTAGGCGCAGACCCACTGGAACGGTGTGGCCAGGGCGAGATCTACCCGGGCCGGAATGAATCGTCCCGGTCTCGGAACCGCTGTCACATCATGGGGCGGACCCGGAGGGATGCGATCCCCGTTGACGCCCTGTTGACGGCCTCCACCGGGGTTTCTACACCGCTTTTACGACCTGGCCTGACCGTGTGTCCCGGGCCACTTCCGGTGTGCGGCGGGGACCGCGGCCGAAAAACATCCGTTGTCAGAAAACGTGGCGGAAGACCGAGGTAGCTCGATGGAACGGTGACGGGTGGGGTGAAGGGTGGCGAGGCCGTCGGCGGCGGAGGCCGGCCGGACGCGGCGGCGGACGTGCCGGGTCACCACCCGGCGCGTCATCGTGGGCGTGACGGCCGCGCCGGCCAGGAGTGCCAGGGCGATGAGCCCGGAGCGGCCGGGCGCGGCCAGCTGGCCGTCGCCGCGGACGACCATCCCGAGATAGAAGGGCCAGGCAAGCACACCCGCCAGTGCCGCCCCCGAGATGGTCGCGCGCCAGGCCACCAACGCCACGAAGCAGCAGAGCATCGCCAACCCGACGTGACGGGCCGCCGAAACCCAGACGAACACGGCGGCGAGCACGAGAACGCCGGTGAAGGTGATCGCGAGCACCGCGGCTGTCGGTGTCGGTGTCGGCCCGGCCTCGGTCGAGATCACTTCGGCGTCGGCCGCGCCGTGCCCGGCCGACGCCGCCTCGGGAAAGGGAGACGCCACCTCGGGAGAGGGACAAGAAGCTGCTCGTGACCGCATGACCGCCTCCGATGCCCGGACGCCGCCGGCCGCGGGTGGGCGGCGCTGTCATCGCCTGGCCGGTCGGCCGCGCGGGGGATCCGGGCGGTGCCGGTCCGCGATCCGCCCGGCCAGGCTCCGTCCACCATTTCTCCGCCCACACCCCGTTCGCGTGGCCGTGAACGAGACGTTGACGCGCCTTGGCCCGATCTAGACGCCCCGTATACGCGGCTACCAGCCCGGCCTGGACTACCAGCCCGGCCTGGACTACCAGCCCGGCCCACCGCGGACCCACCGCCGGCCTTGGTGAACGCCCGGCGCGGCTGAACGAATCGCCGACCGGGTCACAGCGGATGCGGGCCAGGGTTCTCGTCGCGCCGTCCCCGAGGGTTCGGGACGTCCCCTCGTCGGTCGTGCCGGTCGAGGGTGCCCCACCAGCCGCGGCGGCGGGCCCAGCGCAGCAGGGTGGCGGACATCGTCACGATCGCGACCAGGACGATGGCCAACTGCAGATACCGGGTGTGGCTGTTGACGATGATGTTCATGCCATAGACGGATGAGATCGCGGTGACCGGAAGTGTGATCGCGGCGATGACGGCGAGGCGCTCGGCCGCGATCGTCATCTTCGTCTCGATCCGGGTGCGGTAGAACTCGATGACTCCCTGCAGGTACTCGCGCTGGACGTCGGCCAGGTTCCGAACCTGCTCGAACTCGTCGACGGCCTCCGCGAGCAGCGGTCGCGCGACTGGCGTTAGTGCCCAGGACCTTCCGGCGAGCCGGGCGTAAATCTCTCTGTTCAGTGTGCTGATCGTCCGGGCCGCCAGCAGGCCGTGCCGTGCTCGGAACATCTCGTCCAGGAACGGCTCCGGCTCTCCGAAATGCCCACCGACGACCCGCTGCTCCAGGTCCCACACGTCGGCGGTCAGCGCTTCCACGAACGACTCCTGGCTCGCGGCGAGCGCCAGCACGATCGCGTGCGTCAGGTCGAACGGCGTCGCCGGCCGCAGCCGTCCCGACTCCAGCCGTTCCAGTACCGACCGGGTCTCCCGGACCGCGACCTGGGGGTCGACCACCGGGTTGATCGGTCCGTGCACCGTGACCAGGAAATGGCGGCCGATGAACTGGTCGAGCTCGATGTAGTGGACGTGGCCACCCTCGCCGCGTTCCGGCGTGTGCAGGACGACGAACACGTGGTCGGCGTACGAGTGGGTCTTGGGCACCCGGTTGCGGTCGGAACAGTCGTGCACCGCCCGTGGATGGAAGCCGAACACCTCTCGGAGCACCTTCGTCGCCGTCGGCTCGCAGTCCGGGATGTCCAACCAGACGAACCCGGCGCCCCCGCGGCCGTCCCCGTCGTCGCCGTAGCCGCTCTCCTCGCCGCCGCCGTCATCGGTGGCGGCGGCCCGTGCCCTGGCGAGCAGGTCGGGCAGCGCCTCGACGGGGTGCCGCTCGACACCCGTCCTCGTTACCAGCCGAACATCCATCGACGCCTCGAACTCACCAGCTCCAGCTCACCGCCGGCGCCCCGCGGGCACCGCGGGCGAGCCGGTGGGTGCGCCGCGGGCGAGACCCGGTCGCCCGGACGGACGATAGGCCCCCGCGGCACCTTTTCCCGCCGCGTTCCCGCCGCGCGCGTCAACGGACCGTGATTACTCGCCGTTCGCGTCCCGGCCTCCGGGCAGTGACCATCAGCCGTCTCTGCGCTGAGCGGCGTCCCGCTCGGCATCTCGTTGCGCGTGGCGCGCCTCCTGCGTCGCGCGTCGCGCGTCCTGGCGTTCATGCTGGCGTTCGTGCCTGGCTTCGTGGGCCGCCCGCCTGGCCTCCTTCCCGGCCGAGCTGGGGTCGGAGCCCGCGTCCTGCCAGGGAAGGCGAGCGGTCGCGACGGTCGGGCCGCCGGGTGGGCTGGTCAGCGTGAACCTGCCGTCCATCGCGCCGACGCGTTCGGCGAGCCCCGCGAGCCCACCGCCCGGAGCGATCGTGGCGCCGCCGCGGCCGTCGTCGGTGATGGTGAGCTCGAGCCGGTCGCCGGGACGGGTCAGCCGGATGGATGCCGTCCGGGCGCCGCTGTGCTTGCTGACATTGGTCAGCAGCTCGGACGCGGTGAAGTAGACGAGGCCCTCGACGGCCGCCGACGGGCGGTGGCTCGGCAGGTCGACACTCACCGTCACCGGCACGGTGCACCGCCCGGCCACGTTCGTGAGCGCCGCGCCGAGGCCGCGCTCGGTGAGGATCGCGGGGTGGATGCCGCGGGCAAGGTCGCGCAGCTCGCGCAGGGCGACCTTGACCTCACCATGCGCCTGCTCGATCATCTGGGCCGCCGCTTCGGGATCCTGGGCCATCCGTTCCTTGGTGAGGCCTAGATCCATGGCGAGGGCGACGAGCCGGGCCTGGGCGCCGTCATGCAGGTCTCGCTCGATCCGGCGGCGGTCGTCGGCGGCCGCGCCGACCATCGTCTCCCTGCGCGCCTCCAGCTCCCGGATCCGCCGCTCCGTCGCGCTGGACGGTGACAGCAAGGCCGAGATCATCGCTCGGTCGGCCGCGGCGAAGCCATAGACGACGTATGGCACGACCGGCCAGAAGACGACCAGCAGCGTGAGCGTCACGACGAAGGTGACGATCCCCCAGGGCAGTCGGATGAGCAGGTACAAGGCGCTGCGCCAGCCGACGGGGTCGGCCAGCCGAGTCCAGAGCCAGCCGAAGAAGCCGCTTTCGCGAACGGGCATCTTCGACGGCGACGCGATCTGGAGGCCGAGCAGCGCCCGCGCCCGTGCCCGGTCGACCCGCCCCCAGGCCCGGCAGACCGCCAGGGCGACGGCCAGGAGCGGCAATCCGATGATCGTCACCGCCAGCCCGCTGCCGACGCTGAGCAGCACGACCATGCACACGAAGCCGGCGATCCCGAGCGGCAGGTTCAGCAGCGCGAACGTGACCTGCTTCCACGCGCGCGCCCCGAGCCCCATCAGCGGGATGCTTTCGCTCGCCGGAGCCGGAGCCGGAGCCGGAACGGGTGCGGAGGTGGCCGGCGCCTTCGCCCACGCCGCGCCAGGTGCGGGCGTCGTCGACATGTCCACGGCCAGCGGGCTTGCCGCCTCGATCGGCGACGGCCGGTCCTCGCCATCGGTGCCCATGCCGTCACCGTCACCGTCACCGTCACCGTCGCCGTCGTCGGCGCTGTCGATGTCATCGACGTCATCGACGTCGCCACGGCCACTGGCGGGTTCGGCGTCGGCGGCCATCGGGGTTTTCCGGCTGCCAAACTCGGAGCCGGCGGGCATGACACCGCCGTGCTCCGCAACGCCCGGTTCCAGCCCGCCAGGCGTCGGGGTCTCGTCCTGCGCACGATCGACTTCCACGCCTACAAGCCTGCCTTGCCACCCCAGGTCCGCACCATGGGCCCAGACCGCCCGGCACGGTCGGGACAACCCCACCCTCGGCAGGGGTGGCCGGGCCGCCCACCTTGCCAGGGGCGCCAGAAGGCCAGCTCGGTGGGTGCCGCGTCGACGACCGGTGGGCAAGCCCGTATCCAGGGCGGATCAGACTGGCCGGGTGAGTGGTTCTCAGGCCGGTTACTCCGGTACGCCGCTGGCCCRCAAGATCGGGGTGAAGGCTGGGCACGAGGTCGTCCTGTGCGCCGCGCCGGATGGCTGGGCGATCCCTGACCTCCCATCCGGGGTGACGACGTCAGACCTGCCCCAGCCGCCTCCGGCCGAGTCGTCCCAGGCGGCCGGGCAGTCCGACATCGTCGTCGCCTTCTGCCGGACGCCCGCTGACCTGACCGCCGCTGTCTCGGGGTTCGCGCGGGCCGTCCATCCGGCGGGCGCGCTGTGGATCGCCTGGCCTCGCCGCGCGGCCGGGCACCGCAGCGACGTCACGGAGAACCTCATCCGCGAGGTCGCGCTCCCGCGTGGCCTGGTGGACGTCAAGGTCGCTGCCCTCGACACCGACTGGTCTGGCCTGAAACTCGTCTGGCGCAAGGAACTGCGCTAGACCGGTCGATCCGGGTGAAGGGAACGCGACGATGGCGAAGCCTCGCGCGCTCGGAGCCCATCCCAAGGGGTCAGAGCGACCGACCAAGGTGGCCGGCCAGCTCGAAAGTGCCGGCGATGCGGGTCCGGCCTCGGTGGACGGCTTCGGTGGACGGCGCCGGTTTGCGGGTGTTAGGACCTTTTCGCGGTGCCGCGTTCTCGCGGGGCCGGGCCCCGCATTGCGGGGCGCGGAGAAGGGAAGGGTGCCGGACGTGACGGAGACCGACGTGGCCGAGACCGAGCAGGAACGTTTCGAGGTGGCGCGCCAGATCGAGGCGCCAGCCTCCAAGATCTTCGAGGTGCTGCGTGACCCGAAGGGTCATGTGAGGATCGACAGCTCCGGGATGCTGCAGTCCAGCGACGGTGCGCCGGTGGACGAGGTCGGGGACACCTTCGTCGTGCACATGGACCGTGAGTCGCTGAACGACATCCCGCTCGGCAAGTACGACGTCACGGTCATCATCACCGAGTACGAGCAGGACGCGCACATCGAGTGGACGATCTCCGGTCTGATCCAGCCGCCGATCGGCCACATCTACGGCTACCGGCTGGAGCCCAAGGAGACCGGCACCCTGGTCACCTCGTACTACGACTGGAGCCGGATCCACGAGGCCTATCGCGGCAAGGGGATCTTCCCGATCATCCCCGAGGCCGGCCTGCGGGCCACCCTCGGCATCCTCGCCCGCACCGTCGAGCAGGGCTGACCGCCCGCTCGCCGCTGTCGAAGGCCGGTGGCACGGTGGTGAACGCGACCCGGAGCCGGCACGACGTCATACGGCGCGGGCGGACCCGCCGAGGCAAGGCTCGGACTCAACTGCCGTAGGCGGCCGAAGCCAGCCGTAACAACGGGCCGGGCGCTGTAACACCGGCTGGGTAGCGTCCAGCCTGGGTGGAACGGACGTGGCGCCGTAGGTTGGCGGTCGGCCGATCCTGCCAGTCGCGAGTCCGAGGAGGCGGCATGAAGGCGGACGGCGTCGCGGGGTCGGCCGCGTTGACGGTCGTCAACGCGTTGCTGGTGACCATGGCGGATGGGCAGGAGCCGTTCCGCGGCTGGTTCACCGTCGACGACACCGGCACGATCACCGCGATCGGGCCGGGCGACCCGCCGGCCGGGGAGCCGCCGGACGGCCCGAGCGGCGACGCCGACGCGGTTGCCGGCTCCGCTGCCAACGAGGCGGCCGGCTCCGCCCGCGCCGGGACCGTGCTCGATGCGGGCGGCGCGATCGTCGCGCCCGGGTTCATCTCGGCACACAGCCACCTGTTCATGTCGGGGCTGCGCGGCCTCGGCGTCGGTGAGACGCTCTACGGCTGGCTGGCGGAGAACATGGCCGTGCTGGCCGGCGCCGGCGTCGAGGACCTGTACTGGTTCACGCTGCACGGCTGCCTGGACTTCGCCGAGAACGGCATCACCTCCGCGTTCAACTTCACCCAGAGCCGGGTGCTCTGGGAGTACGACCAGCACGCGAACAAGGCGTTGCCCGGCCGGATCCAGCCGGTCGACTTCGTCACCCGCCAGGTCGACGCGGGCGCCGACGCCGGGATCCGGGTGATGTCGGCGGTTCGGCTCGACGACGAGGCGTTCGACGAGGCACAGGTCCTCGACACCTTCGCCCAGATCGCCGGCTACGCCGAGGCGAAGGTTCCCGGCCCGCTCAACCTCGGTACGGCGGTGTTCGGGGCGGTGCAGTGGGCCAGCTCACCGCGGTCCGCAGCGCTGGAGGCCGAGCTGATGCGCCGCCACACGGTCATCAACCAGGCCCACTTCGTCGAGACGGCGGAGGCGATCGAGCAGCAGCGGGCCAAGTTCGCCTGGTACGACGAGGCCGGGGCACTGGGGCCGCGTTTCCTGTTCGGCCATTTCGTCCACCCGACGGACGAAATGGTCGACAAGGCGGCGGCGACGGGCGCCGGAATGGTCTGGCAGCCGACGTCGAACGGCCGGCTCGGCTCCGGAATCGCGGACATTCCCCGGCTGCGCGCCGCCGGGATCCGGATCGGCGTCGGTCTCGACGACCAGTCCTGCACCGACATCTCCGACCCGTTCCAGAACATGCGGATCGGTATCTACACCCTGCGTGCCCTGCATTCCGACGCGAAGGTGCTCATGCCGCGCGAGATGCTGCGGATGCACACCCTCGGCTCGGCCGAGGTGCTCGGCGTCGCCGACCGGGTCGGCAGCCTGGAGGTCGGCAAGCAGGCGGACTTTCTCGTCGTCGACCCGCGGCGGCCGGACACCGGCCCGATCTGGGACGTCTACGCGACCTACGTGTTCGCCTGCGGCCTGCGCAACCTCAAACAGGTCTATGTCGGTGGACGGTCCGTCTACGACGCGTCCCAGCCGCCGTCCGAGCTCGCGACGACGGCCAGCGCCGAGCTGCATGCCCGCGTCGGGCACGCCGCCCGCGAGGCCGGCGTCACCGTCGGCCCGCTGACCTTCTGACCCTCTGCCTCCTGATCCGCCGGCCCGCTGACCCACCGATCTTCTGGCCCTCTGGCCTTCCGGCCTTCGGCCTTCTGGGGCCTGGCCTTCCAGTCGTCTGGCCGCTGATCTCCGATTTCCAGGCGCCGATCCTCCGACTACTGATCTTCTGTTCTTTGGCCTCCAGACGGCTTCGCCCTCTCTCGAGGGCGGAGTCAACATCCGCCGGTCGATCTGTTGACTACTTTCCGTAGCGGCGGGTGCCTGGCGGTCCTCGTCCGCGGGTATTGACGAGTGGCGCCGGTCTTACGGTCGGTGGTCATATCCGGCAGGTTGTCGGTCACCGCGAGATTGCTCGATCTTTCGGATCTCGCGCAGGGTCGCTGTTTGTGGCTGAGAGGTGTTCTTAACAGAAACCATAGGTTTATCGGCGCATAGTCAGGTTAATGTGCCGATATGACCGCTTTGGTTGTGCCGGAGGCGGACGGGGGCGTCTCTGTGCCATCGGTTGATCAGGGGGAGGCCCGGCCGGCCACGGTGTGGCTGTCCGAGGCGATCATTGGCGGCCTGGTGCTCGTGTTGTCCTTGGTCGCCTGGGTGTCGCTGGCGCTCGCCGACCTTGGTGCGCACAGCCTGGCGGCGGTCGCCGCTACCACGGCGGCCGTGCTGGTGGCGGTGGCCGGCGTCGCCCTCGGTCGTCGGGCGCTGGTCGCCGCGCGCCGCCGCCCTTCCCGGGAGCTGACCGTCGAGGAACCTCGGGGAACTCTCCCCGCTGGCGGGACGGCCGCCTCCGGCGGAGCTTCTGGCATCTCCGGCCGGGCTTCTGGCGTCGAGCCACGGCGACGGGTACGAATCCGTGTCGATCCCGCGGGGCTCGTGGTGATCGCCGGCGTCGCCGCCCTCGCGGGTTTCTTCTTCTTCCCCGGGTTTGACTACGGCGCCGCGGACAAGGACCCGGGAGGCTACGTCGCCCACGGCATGGAGATCGCCCGGACAGGTGGGTATTCCTTCCGCGACCCGGCCTCCGACCCGGCTCGGGTGCCGCACGTGGAAGCGGCCTCTCCCGGAGCGCGATTCCCAGGAGTGTGGATATCCCACGATGACGTGATCGTGCCGCAGTTCTACGCGCTGTGGCCGGCTCTGCTGGCGACGGCCGCGGACCTCGGTGGCGAACGTGCCCTCATCCAGGTCGGGCCGCTGTGCGGCCTGCTCGCGGTGTGCACGCTGACGCTCGTCGTGCGGCGCGCGGTCACCAGCGCGTTCGGCGGCCCGGCCCCACCGGCTGCGGGCGGCGCCGGGCGGTATGCCAGCGCGGCCGGGCTGTTCGCCGGCGCCGCCACCGGCGCGCTGCTCGCGACGAACATGCTGCAGGTCTGGCAGGCCAAGTACCCGTCGTCCGAGATCAGCGCCCAGCTGTTCTTCGTCGCCGCCCTGTTCGGCGTTGTCATGGCTCTGGCCACCGGTTCCCGGCTTCCGGCGGCCTTGGCTGGTGTTCTCGCCGGTATCGGCTTCCTTGACCGGGCCGACGGGATGCTGACGTTGCTGCTCGCGGCGGCGGCCGGGGCCGCGCTCGTCGCGGTCCGCCGGTTCGACCGGCGCGCGGCGGCCTTCGCCGCCGGGGTGGCCATCGTGCTGCCGCACGCGCTGTGGCAGGCCTACTCGCCGGACGCGAACCGCGACTACACCCTCATCAACGGCATCCCGGATCTGCCCACCATCGCGGGCATCGTCGCGGTGCTGTTCGCGGTCGGCCTCCTGGCGCGCCCCGTCGTCAGACGGATGATCGCCAGGCAGGCCGTCCGCGGCCGGCACACCGTCAGCGGCCCGCACACCGTCAGCCAGGYGGATCGGAACCGACGGTTCCAGCTGTTCGCGGGCGTGGTCGTCGTGYTGTTCGCGGCGGGGCTGTTCGTGCTCGGTGCGCTGCGCGGACAGCTGTTCGGCGCGGACTACAAGTTCTTCGAGGGCCTGGGCCGCCAGCGCACCTATGACGAGCAGTCTCTCGACCGGTTGGCCTGGTTCGTGTCCTGGCCGGGGTTCCTGCTGGCGCTCGCGGGTCTGGCCCTGGTCGCGGTGCGCCGCTGGAACGCCATGCTGTGGGCAGTCGCCCTCTCGACGCTGCCGCTGCTGGCCGTCTACGCCTGGCACACCCGCAACTCGGTGCGGCTGATGTGGTGGGCGCGTCGCTATGTGCCGGTGGCGCTGCCGGGACTGCTCGCCCTGGCCGGGATCGCGCTCGGGGTGGCGTTGGCGGCGTTCGCGACCCGCCGCCTGTCGACGCGGCTGGCGGTCGGCCTGCCCGCGGTCGCCGCGCTCGGCGGCCTGCTCGCCTTCTTCGTGCCGCAGTCGCTTCCGTTGCGTCACCACGACGAGATGGGCGGCAGTTTCGCGGTGACAGCCGAGCTCACCGCGCTTGCTGACGGGCGCCAGGGTGTCTACCTCTGGCCACGGGAGCCTTGCTGCCTCACGGAGAGCGACCTCTTCCCGGCCGCGCTGTGGCTCGGTCGGGGCGAGCTGTCAGCTTTGCTGCCCGACGACGAGGCGGACAGGCCCGCCTACGTCGCGGACTTCCTCAGCGGTTTCCCGGACTCGCCCGTGTTCGTCATCGGGTCCGGCACCGACGTGCCGAACATCCCGGGCGTCGAGCTCGTCGCCGCGCGGCACATCACCGCCTCGTTGCCGTTCTGGGAGGAAAGCGAGACCGCGCGCCCCGACCACGCCACGTCCATTCCGGTCGACTTCACCGTCTGGCGGGTGCGGCGCTCCTGACGAGGCGGCGATCGTCTCGCTCCAGGACCTCGGCGGCCGGCGTCCTGGCTTCCGGGCGTCCGGACACCCGGACGCCCACGCCCGGACGCGATGGTCAGCGGCTGAGCAGCCCGAGCAGGCCCGGGGGCAACAACGGCACGGGCGGCGATGGCTGGGCGAAATGGGAGAGGGGCTGCCAGCTCACCTCGTCGTCATCGGCGTCCAGCACCTTGCCCAGCTCGTCGCGCTCATAGAACGAGCGGTCGAGGAGATCCGCGCCGAAGATGAAGGCGATCTCGTGGTGCGGCCGGCCTTCCCAGCTGAAGATGTTCTCCAGCACACCGAGCAGCTCGACGTTCGTCAGCTCGGCGCCCAGTTCCTCGCGCAGTTCGCGGTGCACGGCCTCGACGGCCGTCTCACCGAACTCGACACCGCCGCCCAGCGGGCGAAAGATCAGGTCGCCGGTCACGCGGTCCTTCCCCTGGTAAACCAGCAGGTCGTCCTCGCGTCGCACGGCGGCCAGCGCGATAGGCCGGATTCTTGGATTTTTCGCCACGCCCTGGACGCTAGCTGACGATCTCGCTGCTCAGCTGGTGGCGCTGCCGCTGGCCTCCGCGGCGACCTCGGCACGGACCTTGTCCATGTCGACGGCCTTCGCCTGCGTGATGAGGTCCTCGAGCGCCGCCGCCGGCAGCGCGCCGGGCTGGGAGTAGAGCACGACGTTGTCCCGCACGATCATCAGCGTGGGAATCGACGAGATGCCGAAATGGGCGGCGAGCTCCGGCTGCGCCTCCGTGTCGACCTTGCCGAACACCGCGTCCGGGTGCTTCTCGGACGCCCGCTCGTACACCGGTCCGAACATCCGGCACGGCCCGCACCAGGACGCCCAGAAATCGACCAGAACGAGATCGGACTCACCACCGACCACCTCGTCGAAGTTCTCCTTGGTCAATTCCTTGGTCGCCATCGCCGGCCTTCCTCCGTCGGATCACTTAGCCCAACTCAAGGACGGACGGGGCCTCGGCATTCCCGCCAGGCCAGGTCGACGCCGCGATCTCGACCCCCGAAGGCTGTCGTCGGTGGGGYCGGCCGCGCCGCGACCCCCTGCCGGACGCCTGCTTACGCCGGAGGTAATCGACCGGAATCGGCCCGGCGATGACGGTGGGTGCCACTGACCGATCGAGGTTCGGAGGCACCGTTGACAGCGACCAGGGAAGACCAGGCCCTGACGCCGGCCGCGCCGGCCGCGCCGGCCGCGCCGGCCGCGCCGGCCGCACCGTCCACGGCGGCTCAGGCCGCGGGACCGGGCAAGGCGGGTGTGCCGCGCGAACCGCGCCCCGGCCGCGAGTCGGGTTTCGCGGCCCGGCTCGAGCTGCCCGTGCTGCTCGCCGGGATCTTCATGATCATTCTTGATTTCTTCATCGTGAACGTGGCGATCCCGTCGATGCAGGCCGACCTGGGCGCCGGCCCGGCCGCCGTCCAGTGGGTGGTCGCGGGCTTCGGCCTGGCGCTTGGCTGCGGTCAGATCACCGGCGGGCGGCTCGGCGACCGTTACGGCCGCCGTCGGCTGTTCATCGTCGGGATGGCGCTCTTCACCGTCGCGTCGGCGGTCTGCGGGCTCGCGGACAGCAGCGAGACGCTGATCGTCGGCCGGGTCGCGCAGGGCCTGGCCGCGGCGCTGATGAGCCCGCAGATCCTCTCGATCATCAGCGTCGGCCGGGTCGGCGCGCGGCGGGCGCGGGCGGTCGCCGCGTACGGGACGACCATGGGGATGGCGGCGGCCTGCGGCCAGCTCATCGGCGGCGCGCTGACGCAGGCGGACGTCGCCGGCCTCGGCTGGCGGACCTGCTTCCTGATCAACGTTCCGATCGGTGTGGCCGTCGTCGTGCTCGCCCCGAGGGCGATCCGCGAGTCCCGCCTCGACGGGCCGCCCGACCTCGATGAGCGGGCCCGTGCCGCCGGGGGGAGGGCCGACGGTGGCGCCGGCGTCGGCACTGGCGGCGCTCTGGATCTTGTCGGGGCGGCGCTGGCGACGACGGTGCTGGTCGCGGCCGTGCTGCCGCTGGTGCAGGGGCGGGAGGCTGGCTGGCCGTTGTGGACCTGGCTCTGCCTGGCTGGCGCCGCCGTGCTGCTCGCCGTCTTCGGTCCCCACCAGCGGTGGATGACGCGGCGCGGCCGGGTGCCGCTCGTCGAGCTGGCTCTTTTCCGGGAGCGGGCGTTCACGGTCGGTCTCCTCGCGGCCCTGGTGTTCTTCACCGGTGTCGCGTCCTTCTTCCTCGTCCTCGCGCTCTACCTGCAGCGGGGGCTGGGGCTGGACGCGCTGCGTGCCGGCCTGGTGTTCACCCAGCTCGCCGCCGGCTACCTGGTGACGTCGTTCGCCGGTGGTCCGCTGGTCCGCCGGTTCGGTCGGGCGGCGCTCGCGGCCGGCGCGCTGGCGATGGCCGCCGGTCTCGGACTGCTCGCGCTCGTCGTCCACCAGGTGGGAACGACAGGTTCGGCCTGGCTGCTCACGGCACCATTGCTGATCATCGGTGCGGGGATGGGCCTGGTGATGGCACCGCTGATCGGGGTCATCCTGGCCGGTATCGCGCCGCGGCATGCCGGTACCGCGTCCGGGCTGCTCGCGACGGCGCAGCAGGTGGGCAACGCCTTCGGCGTCGCGATCGTCGGGGTCATCTTCTTCGGCGCGCTCGACCGCTCGGGCGGCGCGGCCGGCGCCGACAGCCCGGCGGCCTACCCACACGCACTGGTCCTGTCGATCGGTTACCTCGCCGCCACCTCGGTCGTGAGCGCCGGCCTGCTCATGCTTCTGCCGGCCACCCGCCGAGGCGGCGTACCCCCGGAATGACCGAAGGTAGGTGAGGCAGGGCATCCAGGAGGAGGGCGGTAACGGTGATGACGACGCGGACCATGTCGAGGAGCGTCCGCGCTGGTGTCGAGGCCACGGCGGGCGGCTCCACCGACGAACCGGTCGGGGTGCTCGTGCGGCGGTGGCGGGAGATGCGCCGGCTCAGCCAGTTGGAGCTGGCGCTGCGGGCCGACATCTCCGCCCGGCACCTCAGCTTCATCGAGACCGGGCGGTCACGGCCGAGCGCCGAGATGGTGCTGCGGCTGGCCGAGCACCTCGACGTCCCGCTGCGGCGGCGCAACGAGCTGCTGCTCGGCGCCGGCCACGCGCCCGCCTACCGCGAGACGCCGCTCGGCGCGCCGCCGCTCGCCCCGGTGCTGGCGGCGGCCCGGCAGCTGCTGCGCGGTCACGAGCCCTACCCGGCGCTGCTCGTCGACCGGTGCTGGGACCTGGTCGAGTCGAACGCCAGCCTGAGCGTCTTCACCAGCAAGGCCCACCCGCGGCTGCTGGAGCCGCCGGTGAACGTGCTGCGCCTGAGCCTGCATCCGGACGGGCTGGCACCGCACATCGTGAACCTGGGGGAGTGGCGGGCGCACATCCTCGGCCGGCTGCGCCGGCAGGTGCGCGCCAGCGCCGACCCGGAGCTTCTCGCGCTACTCGACGAGCTCACGACGTACCCCTGCGACCAGGCGGAACCGCTGGTGGATCTACCCGGACCCGGTGACGTCATCGTCCCGTTGCGGTTCCGGCACGAGGGAACGACGCTGACCTTCCTCAGCACGACGTCGGTCTTCGGCACCCCTGTCGACGTCACCGTCGCCGAGCTCGCCCTGGAGTCCTTCTTCCCCGCCGACCCCTCGACCGCGACCGCGCTGCGCGCGTTGCATGACGGCGGTGGGTAGCGATACCGCGAGCCGCTGAACAGCGCTTTCGTCGGGCCGGACTGCTGGCGGCGTCATGTCGAAATTCCGTGGACGCCGCCCGGCGACGCCGCACACGATGGCGCCATGTTGCGCCCCAGCCGCTACCGTGACCGCATCATCGCCGACCGGGCCGCCGCCTACTCCGTGCTCGATGAGGCGCTGGTCTGCCACGTCGGCGTCGTCATCGACGGCCGGCCGCACGTGTTGCCGACCCTGCACGCCCGGGTCGGGGACACCCTCTACGTGCACGGCTCGACGGCCGCGCGGATCCTCGCGGCGGCGCGCCCGGAGCCGTTGGCGGTGTGCGTCACCGTCTCACTCCTCGACGGCCTCGTCCTCGCCCGGTCCGCGTTCCACCACTCGCTGAACTACCGGTCGGTCGTCGTCCACGGCGACGCTCTGCTGGTCGCCGGCGCCGACGAGAAGACCCGGATGCTCGCCGCGCTGGTGGACCGGGTCGGGACCGACCGTTCCGCGCAGTGCCGGCCGCCGTCGCCCAAGGAGCTCGCCGCGACGGCGGTGCTCGCCGTCGACCTCGCCGCCGAGGGCACGGATGTCGCGCTCAAGGCCCGCGCCGGCGGCCCGATCGACGACGAGGCCGACCACGCGCTCGGCCACTGGGCTGGCGTCGTTCCGATCCGGCTCGTCGCCGGGGTGCCCGAGCCGGATGGGGACCGCGGCATCCTGCCCACCCCTGTCGGTCTGGCCCCGACGCTGCGCTGAGGGATCTTTACGGGCACCGATGAGTTCGCAACGGCCGGTGGGTCTATCTGAATGTCCGTTGACCTCATCAGCAAGATGGAGCTCGCGATGCCTCCGCTCGACACCACTGTTGCTGGCGCCCCCGTCTGGGTCGACCTGATGACGACCGACCCGGCAGCCGCCCGGACGTTCTACGGCGAGCTGTTCGGCTGGACGGCGCAGGAGCCGAACGAGCAGTTCGGCGGCTACTTCAACTTCCTGCGGGACGGCCAGCCCATCGCCGGCGGCATGCAGTCCCAGCCGGACCAGGGCGTGCCCGACGTCTGGTCGGTCTACCTGCGTACCGACGACGCCGAGAAGACCGTCGCCGCCGTGGCCGAGAAGGGCGGCCAGGTGATCGCTCCGGCGATGGCCGTCGGCGATCTCGGCGTGATGGCGGTCGTCGGCGACCCGACCGGCGCCATGATCGGCATCTGGCAGCCCGGGCTGCACACCGGCCTCGGGGTGACCGCCGAGCCGGGCGCGCCCGCCCACTTCGAGCTGTTCACCCGCGACCACCAGGCGGCCGTCGCCTTCTACCGCGACGTCTTCGGCTGGAACACCAAGACGGTGGGCGACACCGACGAGTTCCGCTACACGATCCTGGTGAACGCCGCCGGCGAGCCGCTGGCCGGAATCATGGACGCCGCCGCCTTCCTGCCGACCGGGGTGCCGGCGCACTGGTCGGTGTACTTCGCGACCGAGGACGTCGACGCGACCCTCGCGACGGCGGCCGAGCTCGGCGGCAAGACCGTCAACCCGCCCATGGACACCCCGTACGGCCGCCTCGCCACGGCCGTCGACGTGACCGGCGCGGTCTTCAAGCTGGTCGGCCCGAACAAGGACCCGAACGCCGCGCCGACGGGCTGACCGGTGGCCCTCCGGTTCTGGTCCGGCCCCGGCAGGGTCACCCGGCCCGGACCAGAACCCTTCGGCGCCAGCCGGCGCCTCGGGATCAGCCCACGCCTCGGGATCAGCCCGTGCTTTGGGAGCAACCCGCGCCGAGCGATCGGCCGGCGATCAGTCGGCGCGGCCCTCGGGAGCGCCAGCGGTGGCCTCGAAGACGAGCACCGGTGAGTAGGCCACGACGGGACGCGGCCGGTCCTGGTCGGGGAGCTGACGTAGCTGTTTGATCGTCGGTTCGACCTCGGCGGCCCAGATGTCGTCCGGCAGGTCCCACAGCCGGGACCAGAGCCGGCTCTCGGTCTCCGCGGCGACCTGCTCGGGCGTCGCGGCGTCCTCTTCCTGCCCGATGGGGAATCTCTCGACCAGGCGCAGCCCGTGCCGCTCGGCCGTCTCGATGACCGACTCGGGCCGGGATCGGGCGGCCTGCAACCGGTAGGTGTCCAGCCGGGCGCTCATCGCATCCATGAGGCGGTCGACGTCGGAGACCGTGTCATGGTCGCCCCTGCCCACGACCGCGAGGCATCCGCCGGGCCGCAGCACTCTGGCCACGTCGCCCAGGACGGCGGAGGTGTCGGCGACCAGGTGCAGTACGTGAACGGAGAGGCAGGCGTCGACGCTGGCGTCCGGGAGCGGGATCGCGCTCGCATCGGCGCGCACGACCCGTCCCGGAACCCGCCGCGCCGCGTAGGCGAGCATCTGCGCCGACAGGTCGATGCCGATGACCTCCCAACCGAGGGAGGTGAAGGCGGCGGCGACCAGCCCGGTCCCGACGCCGATCTCCAGCAGCCTGCCGGCCGGCAGGTGCGGTCCGACCTGGGTGGCGACCGAGCGGCCGCGCGCCTCACCACCGCGGGTGTCGTCGTAACGGTCAGCGATCCGGTCAAAATTGACGGACTCCGGCACGGCCTCACCCTATGACGGCGAGCCCCGTTGATCTTCCGATTCGCTGGCGCTTCCCGGGCTTCCGGCTCAGCCCGTCGCGGCCTCGGACGACGCCGCGACGGGGTCGGACGGGTCCCACTCGAGCGGCTCCGCCGGGGTGGCGGGCGGGCCACCGTCGGGGGTGAGGACGTACCAGCCGACGTCGTGCCAACGGTCGAACTTGTAGCCGGTGTTCGGGTGAACACCGGCTAGTTGGAAGCCGACCGCGGTGTGCAGGCCGACGCTGGCCGGGTTGGGATGGGTGACCCCGGCGAACAACGTCACGTAGCCGAGCGCGCGCACCTCGGGGATGAGGTGGTCGTACAGCCGGCGGCCCAGCCCGCGGCCCCGCTGCCCCTTCGTCAGGTAGACGGAGACGTCGGCCGACCAGCGGTAGGCCGCGCGGGCCGCGTGCCGGCTGGCGTAGGCGTACCCGGCGGGCTCGCCGTCGACCTCGGCGATCAGCCATGGCATCCGCGGCCGCGCGTTCATCCGCTCCAGCATCTCGTCCACGCTGGGAACGGCTTCCTCGAACGAGATCGCCGTCTCCAGAATCCAGGGCGCGTAGATCTCCCGAATGATGGCGGCGTCGCCCCGACCCGCCGCCGGCCTGATCACGATCTGGGATTCCGCGGTCGGTGGCGCGTCGGCCCGCTGTGCGAGTTCCATGCCACCATTTTCTCGATGGCCAACCGTGTCGGGAGCCCATGGGGGGYAACGTCATGTTGACGTAACGTGGCCAAGGTCTGACGCCAAGCGTCGGGCGCCAAGTGGCTGGCGCCTGACGTCGGGCGCCTGACGTCAGGCGTCGAGCGCCGGGCGGCTAGCGGCTGGCGGCTAGCGCAAGGAGATGATCGTCTCGAGGTAGGTGGACGGGAGCGCGACGCTGCCGCCGTCCTGGTGGCGGTCCCAGCGGCGCGCCAGGTCGGCCAGGTCGGCGGCGAGGTCGTCGCGGCCGTCCTCGTCCAGCGCCTCGAAGGCCTTGAACGTCGGCCCGTACCAGCGTCGGAAGAAGCCGACGAACTCCTCCGGCGAGGCGAACCGGAACACGCAGGTCTGCTGCGTCGACCGGATCTCGACCGCCGCGCCGCCGAACAGCTCGGCCAGGTGGTCCTCGGTCCCCCACAGCATCGGTGACTGGACGCCCTTCGGCCCGGGGACGTGCTTCGTGATCGTCCGGAACATCTCGCCGATGAACCCGGACGGCGTCCAGGACACCAGGCCGATCACGCCGCCGGGCCGGGTCGCGCGGATCAGCTCGGCGGCGGCCCGGTGGTGGTCGGGCGCGAACATCGAGCCGAAGACCGACAGCACCGCGTCGAACGAGCCGTCGGGGACGGGCAGGTCCTCGGCGTCGCCGACGCGGAACTCGACGTCGAGTCCTTCGGCCGCGGCGCGCTTACGGGCGGTGTCCAGCAGGCTGGGAACGTAGTCGACGCCGACGGYCGAAGTGCCCGACCGGGCGGCGGCGAGCGCCGCGTTCCCGGACCCGCAGGCCACGTCCAGCACCCGCCAGCCGGCGCGTAGATCGGCCGCCTCCGCCAGCAGCTCGCTCTGCAGCACGATGCGCGCGCCCACGACGGCGAAGTCGCCGCTGGACCACGTCTTCTGCTGCTTCGCCTTGACCGCGGCCAGGTCCGGCCCGGTCGCCGTCGCGGTGGGGGTAGGGGTCGTGGGGGTGAGCGTCATTGCTCTTCTCCTTCGAGGTTGCCCGGGTCGGTCGTGCCCAGGGCGGGGACGTCGCGGGCGCCGCCGCGACCCTCGGTGGGCCGGTCGCCGCCTGCTCGTTGTGCCTGGAAGAAGGTTCGGTCGGGGGCCGGGCCGGGGACCAGTCGCGTTCCTGTACTGGCGGGTGTCCGCTGGTTGTCAGCTTCGGTACAGGATCTGGACTACCCAGTGGGCGGGTGGCCATGTTCTCATGATCGAATGGCAATCCATTCGGACTACTGTCCGATCTCGCTGTGTGTCGAGGTCCTCGGCGACCGCTGGACGCCGCTGATCATCCGCGAGCTCATGATCGGAGCGAGCGGCTTCAACGAGATTCACCGTGGTGTACCCAAGATGAGCCGGACGTTGCTCGCGCAACGGCTCCGGCAGCTGGAGCGCCAGGGCCTCGTCGTCCGGGAGTCGGCTGAGCGGGGACGCCCCGGCCGCTACGACCTGACGGCGGCGGGTTGGTCGATCACGCCCATCATCTGGGCGATGGGTCAGTGGGCTGCCGAATGGATCTTCAATGACCCGGATGACGACGACTGTGACGGCCTGTCGCTGATCTGGCGGATGCACCAGCACGCGGTCATCGACCGGCTGCCTCGACGACGGACGTTCGCGCACGTCATCCTCACCGGCCCTGGTGCCGCCGAGGGCTGGCTGGAGATGGAGCGTCCCGTGATCACCGTCTGCAGGGACGACCCGGGACAGGACGCCGAGCTCTCGATCAGCGCCAGCACCCGTGAGATGCACCGATGGCTTCTCGGCAGGGTCTCGTTCCGTTCGCTGCTGGACGCCGGCCACGTCGAGGTGCGCGGTCCGGCGGCGCTGGCCCGGGACTTCCCGACCTGGTTCGACAACGGGTTCTTCGCCGCGGGCCTGCGGCGCGCGGAACTGCGCGGCGCCGGTATGCCCGTCCCGACCTACACCGACGTCTTCGCGGCCCACGCCGCGGCCCTCGCCGCCATCCCGGGCGCCCGCGACGAGGCGATGGCCGGGTAGCTCGCTTCCGGTGGATCTTCGTTGCCCGGTCGTCAACGCCCAATCGCATACTCAGCTGGTGATCTTCGGCCTGTCTGGGGGGCGGATCACATCTTGATCGCAGACCGGGTATGGATAAATCGGGCAAAAAAGGGTGTGGAGTGCCGCCTCCCATACCCATTCGGCGATCATGTGTCGAGCCTCGCCCGTCGAGGAGGGGTGATCGCTCACTGCGTATCGGAACAGGCGTCCGGCGGATCGGCGGGAGCCGTTCCCGACAAGATCTACGGGAAGGCCCCCAGCCCGGCCGTGGATGGATGCGTCGACAGGATCACCACTGAGGAGCGAGACCTCCTCGACTAGGCCATTCCCACTGCATCGTCCCCTTCTCGKATGCCCCGTTCCCGGCCAACGAAGCGCTTACGAGCCGCTACCTGGGAGCGTCGCGTCCGGGGCCCTCCGCCCGTCTTCGACGTCGTCTGATAAACGATGTCTGGGGCGGATGGGGATGATCTGGATGGGAGACGAGTGGCGCAGCAGTGGCTGTCTCTGGTCGCGATCGTGGCCTCCGTGCCCGTGGTGGTGCTGGTCAGCAATGTGATCCACGAGCTTGGGCACGCCCTGGCGGCGCTCTCCGTCGGTTACCGGGTCCGCGGCTTCGTCGTCGGCGGGACCAGCGCCGACTTCACCAGGTCCGGCAGGTTCCTGCAGTTCGGCCGCAAGTTCGGCAAGGCCGCGGCGCTCATTTCTCCCCGGCACGGCTGGATATCGGGGTGGCGCGGGGTCGTCGCCTACAGCGGCGGCATCGCGATGAACTTCGTGGCCCTCGCGCTGGCGCTGCCCGACGGGCTGGGATTCGCCCGCTGCGGTCTCTCCTCGCAGTCGTGCGCGGCCGAGATCGGGAACGGGCCGCTGCCGGCGACCGGAGTCTTCGCCGAGCAGGATCTGGTCGCCTACGTCGGCGCCATCCTCGTCCTGTTCTGCGGCGTCAACATCTTCCAGGCGGCGGCGAACCTGTGGCCGCGGGTGCTCGCCTCGGGTGCGGTCACCGACGGGAAACACGTGCTGAGCCTGGTCCAGGCGCGGCACCTGGTGGAATGGATCCAGGTCGCTGAGTCGACCGTCATCGTCGAGCGGCCGCGGGCGTACGTGTGGGAGTTCCTCGACAACCCCGAGAACCTGCCCCGCTATGACCCCGCCGTCGCGCGGGCCTACCGGAAGCCGGGCACACCGGCCGGCGTCGGGCGGATCACCGTCACCGAGCGCCACCCGACTGTTCCCGGCACCGAGGGTCTCGCCCAGGAGACGGAGATCATCGCGTTCGAGCCGCCGCGCCGGACGATCGTGCGCAGCGCCGGCAACCACTCCCTGCGGGCCGAGACGCTGCTGCGGGCCTTCGGCCCCGGCGCCACCCGGCTCACCCGCACCGTCTGGCTCGGCGCCAAGCCGACGCTCATGCCGGAGCAGCGCCGGCGCATGCTGGACGCGCTCAGCGGAACCGGCGACGAGCTGAACCGGGAGAACGAGGCGATCAGAAGTGTGCTCGAACCCGAGCGCCGTGACGACCGCCTGGGTGAGCAGACGCGAATGACGCAGATGATCCGTGTCAGGCGTAACACGCGCGCCCTCGCCCGCAGACAACGCTGAGGCGCCGGCTCCGAGACGTCGGCCCGGAAACGCGGGTCGCGTTTCCGGGCCAGACGGCTTCTTCTCGGTTTCTTCAGGGCCCAAGCTCTTGGCGGCCCCGGTTTCTTCGTGGTCTCAGTTCTCCGGGCCGGTCTCGTCCGCGTCGGCGGATTCGGCGAGCCAGGCGTCGACGCGGCGCTGAGCCTCCGCGGGGTCGACGTCCTCGACCCGGGTCATGACGGCCCAGCGGTGGCCCCACGGGTCCAGGAACGCGGCGAAGCGGTCGCCGGTGACGAAGGTCGACGGCTCGCCGTACCCCTTCGCGCCGAGCTGAACGGCCCGGGCATAGGCGGCGTCGACGTCCGGCAGGTAGGCGACGGTGGAACGGCTCACGTCGTCGCCGCCAGACGCCGCGACCAGGTTGTGGTCGGGGGCCGGGTCGGACAGCTGCATCCGGCCGTTGGCGACCTGGAGCTCGCAGTGGGCGACCCTGCCGTCGGGGGTGTCATTGCGGCCGACGACCCGGGCGCCGAGCACCGCCTCATAGAACGCGATCGCCTGCTCGGCACCGTCGACGACGAAGAACGGCGTCAGGGTGCTGTATCCGGCGGGTACCGGGCTCACGGCCGGCGCCGGTCCGGTGGCGGTCGGGGCAGTGGTAGTGGCAGTGGTGTCGCCGAGCTGGCTGGTGTCTGTGGTCATGTCAGTGATCGTGCCTACGCTGGCGGGGTGCGGCCTTGGACGAACGCGACACCACCAGTGGCCTCGGAACCACCAGTGGCCTCGGAAGAACCGGGAGCGCCCCCACCCGGGGTGCCGTCGTCACGGCCGGGCGCCGCCGCGCCGCCCCGGTCACTGCCACCCGAGCTGCCGCGGCCGGCGACGGCGTCGCTCGCCGGCGTGCTGCGTCCCGACGAGGGGCTGCGGCACTTCACCCTGGGCCGTCCGGCGGCGCATCCGGATCTCGGGCTCTGGATCGAGCGGTACTGGACGATCCGCTGGGACCTGCCGCCCGGCACGTCGTATCTCTCATCGGTGCTGAGTCATCCGGCGGTGCACCTGTCGGTGGAGTCCGGCGCCGGCCCGCGGCACGGGTACGCGATGCCGGGGACCCTCGTGCACGGCGTGGTGACCAGGCGCTTCGACATTCTTCTCCACGGCGAGGGCCGGGTCTTTGGGGTGAAGTTCCGCCCGGGCGGCTTCGCCGCGTTCACGGGTGCCGACGTCGCCGCCTACACCGACCGCGCCGTCCCGCTCGCGGACGCCCTCACCGGCTGGATCGGAGCCGACGGCGGCCAGGCCTCCGACGATGCCGACATCGACGATGCCGACGGCGCTGACCGCGGCGACGCCGACGGCGCCGACGGCGGCGGGGTCGACAGGCGCGGGGTCGACGGCGGCGAGGCCGGCGGCGGGCCCGGGCCTCTGGGTGGGAATGCCAGCGATGTCGCCCGGCGGCCCGCGTCGCTGGCGAAGGACGCCCATGACCTGCAGGCTGCGATCCTCGCGGTGGCGCAGGACGAGGAACGAGTCGCCCTGATGGACGAGTTCCTCCTGGCCAGGCGGCCCGCCCCCGACCCGCGATACGAGCAGGTGCTCGCGATCGTCGCCGACATGCTGGCCGACCGCGCGCTCACAGCCGTCCAGGCCGTCGCCGAGCGGCACGACATCGAGCCCCGCACGCTGCAGCGTCTCTTTCGCCGCTATGTTGGCGTCGGCCCGAAGTGGGTGCTGCGCCGCTTCCGCCTGCACGACGCCCAGGCCGCGCTCGACGCCGCGGCGGCGGCCGGAGACCCGGCCGGGATCAACCTCGCGGAGCTGGCCGCCAGCCTCGGCTGGTTCGACCAGGCCCACTTCAACCGCGACTTCCGAGAGATCGTCGGTGTCCCACCCGGCGCCTACGCCGCGTCCGCCGTCACCACGGGCCGCTGAACCGCCCTGATGCATTCGATCGCAGCACGGCAGAGTTACGGTCGCGACGTTCCATGGCTCGTGCCCGGACCGGGAGACCTGCGGCCAACCGTCCACTCGGGACCTGTACGGCTGACAGGAACTTAATAGCTGAAGATTGCCTGAAAGGCCTCGGCGCCGGCTCTGGTTCCCGGGGCGCTCCCAGGAATCTCCCAGGGAATTCCCAGGTTGGGTGGACACGCTTGGCGCCATGAACTCCACGCGGGCCCCAGACGACGGGACTACGGCGACCGAATTGGGTCCCCCTGACTCGACCGGCGCGAGGCCGACGATGTCCGGTCAGCGGCCCGAGTCCGTGCTGACGCTGGAGACATCGCCCGGCCGGGAGTACCGGTTCGGCACCGGCGGCACCGGCGGCGCCGCGGGCCGTCACCGGACGGCGGCCGAGGCCGTAGGCCAGGGTCGTGACCGGGCAGTCGTCCGGTCGTCGCGCCGGGGTACGCGGTGGTCGGCGGGGTGGCGGGGGCGGCTCGCGGTGCGGGCTGGGTTGGTGGCCTGGGGCGTCCTGGTCGTGGCGCTGTGGTGGTTGGACACCTCGGGGAGCAGTGTGCACGGGGGCGCGGCCGTGATGACGGCGTTCGGCCGGGTCTGTGGGCTGCTCGCGGCCTACCTGATGTTGGTCGAGCTGCTGTTGATGGCGCGGGTTCCGGCATTGGAACGGGCTGTCGGCCTGGACCGGCTGGCGGCCTGGCATCGAGGGCTCGGTACCAACGTCGTGTTGCTGATGGTTCTGCATGTCCTGCTGACCGTCTGGGGCTACGCGCTTGCTGACCATAACCAGCCGGTGTCCGAGCTGTTCACGGTGATCACGACGTATCCAGAGATGTGGAAGGCGACGATCGGTGTATTGCTGTTCGTCGCGGTCGGGATGGCCAGCGCCCGTGCGCTGCGCCCGCGGATCTCCTACGAGGCCTGGTACCTCCTGCACCTGACGAGCTACGCAGCCGTACTTCTGGTCTTCGGGCACCAGACGGCGACCGGTGCCGAGTTCGTTGGCCATCCGGTCAACCAGCGCATCTGGCAGGCGATGTACGTGGCCGTTGCCGCCTGCCTCGTCCTATGGCGGCTGGTCCTGCCGCTCGCCGCGATTGTCCGGCATCGGCTGCGGGTGGAGCACGTCGTCGAAGAAGCACCCGGGGTCGTGTCGGTGTGGCTCCGCGGCCGGCAGTTGGATCGGCTCGGTGCGCGATCCGGGCAGTTTTTGCTGTGGCGGTTCCTCGCGCCTGGGCACTGGATCAGCGCTCATCCCTACTCGCTATCCGCCCCGCCCCAATCGAACCGGCTACGTATCACGATCAAGGCAGCCGGCGACCACTCGAGCACGATCGCCCGCCTCCGACCCGGCACGTTCGTCGTCGCCGAGGGCCCGTTCGGGCGGTTCACCGCTCAGCAGGCCACCCGCGGCAAGTCGTTGCTCGTCGCGGGCGGCAGTGGGATCGGGCCGATCCGGGCGCTCGCGGAGGATCTCGCCAGCCGCGGCGACGACGTCATCGTCGTCCATCGGGTGCGCAGAACGCAGGATCTCGCGCTGGGGCGGGAGCTGCGGCGTATCTCGAGCAACCGGCGGCTGCTGGTGCACGGCGTCGTCGGGTCGCGGCGTGAGCTTGGGTATGACCCGATGTCGGCTGACCTGCTTGCCGAGTCGGTGCCGGACGTGATCGAGCGCGACGTCTTCATCTGCGGGCCCGCCGGGCTTACCCACGGGCTCGTCCGATCCCTGCGCGCCCTCGGCCTCGGCGACGACCAGATCCACACCGAGGACTTCTCGCTGCGTTGACCGCTCCGCTGACGCGCGGGACGGAGACCGAAGACCGAAGAATGGAGGTGGCGGTGCCCTCACCGGCCCCTGGGCCGGAAGCAGGCGCCGCGACATGAGATGAACCTCAACGCCGGGAAGGCCTATCGGGCGCGGCTTGGCTTTGCGGGGTTGCTGGGAACCGTCGTTCTCGTCGTCGGCGGCAAGGCCATGGCCACCCAGGGAGACCAACCCGCCGCGCTTGCCCTGCCGAGCACGTCCGAGACCGGCCAGCCCTCCACCGGGTCCGCGAGCAGCGGCGAAGACGAGACGTCGTCCGGCGACGAGGCCTCAGGGAACGACGACGGCGCGGTGACCGCCGCCCCGACCCCATCCGCCGCCACCGGCTCGACCGGTACCAGCGGCGCTGGATCCACCGGTGGTTCCGGCTCGACCGCCTCGGGCGCGTCAGGCTCGGCCGCCTCCAGCGGTACCTCGGGCACGAGGACCGTCACTGGCGACGCGGTGGACACGAGGTATGGGGCAGTACAAGTACAACTCGTCATCAGCGGTAACAAGATCACCGATGTCGTCACTCTCCAGGTGCCGGACCGGGAGCGACGTGATATCGAGATCAACAGTCAGGCCGTGCCGATCCTGCGGCAGGAGGTCCTCACGGTTCAGAGCGCCAAGATCGATGCCGTTTCCGGCGCCTCATACACCAGTAGTGGGTATGCATGGTCCGTGCAGTCCGCGATCGACAAGGCAGGGCTGGGGTGATGGCGGACGAACAGCCGGCCCATGTGCATGTGGAGCCGGTGATGGGGACGGTCGTGAGCATCACCGTCCGGCCGCCGTCGCGAACGGCCGGTCTGAACGCCCCACCAGTGGACGGGGCAGGTCCCGCGGCGCTGGGTTCGGACGCGGCGCTGGGTCTGGACGCGGCGATCGGGGTGGCGGTGGCGGCGCTGCGGCAGACGGATGAGGATTTCAGCACCTTCAAGGCGGGGTCGTGGGTCTCCCTACTGCGGCGCGGCGAGATCGGTCTGGAGGACTGCCCTGGGCATGTTCGGGAGGTCTACCGGCTTGYCGAGGCCTGCCGGGACCGCAGCGGTGGCTGGTTCGATCCAGCGTGGCGTGGCGATGGCACCTTGGATCCGACTGGTCTGGTGAAGGGCTGGGCGGCGGACGTCGCTTCGGCGGCGCTGTCTCTGGCTGGAGTTGCCGATCATTGTGTGAACGCGGCCGGGGATCTGCGGCTGCGCGGTGCGCCGGCGCCGGGGCGGTCGTGGCGGGTGGGGATCTCGGACCCGTTTCACCGGGATCGGGTCGTCGCCGTCGTCGAGGGCACGGATCTGGCTGTGGCCACGTCTGGCATCGCCGAACAGGGTGGCCATGTCGTCGATCCGTGGACGAGAGCGCCCGCGTCGGGTCTTGCCTCCGTCACGGTTGTTGGGCCGGATCTGGCGTTGGCCGATGCCTACGCGACCGCAGGTCTTGCCGCAGGCCGGAACGCGCCGGAACTTTTGAACGACCTCGCCCGGGACGGCTGGGAGTGGCTCACGGTCGACTCGACCGGTGGGGTGGCCTACTCGGCTGGTTTCCGCGGCCAGGCTGGCCGGCCCGGCCAACCGGTCGTGGCGTGCTTCGGCTACGTGGGGCAGGTCGCCGCCGCCACACTTCCATCGGTCCTCGGGCCGGACCTGCCAAGGGTGAGACTGAGTTCGTGATGGCACAGGTAAGTCCATCGGCGGGCGACTCGGCCCGTGCCTCGACAGGTGGCGCGGGCGGCCCGCGGGTCAGGGTCCTCGTCGTCGACGACGAGGAGGCGATCACCGATCTTGTCGCCATGGCGTTGCGGTACGAGGGCTTCGAGATAGCCGCCGTGCACTCGGGCCAGGCCGCGCTGACCCGGGTCGCGCTGGACCCGCCGGATCTGCTCGTGCTCGACGTCATGCTGCCGGACATCGACGGCTTCGCCGTCTGTGAGCGGTTGCGCCACGCCGGGCATGGCATTCCCACGCTGTTCCTCACCGCCCGCGACACCACCGAGGACAAGGTGCACGGGCTGACCCTCGGCGGCGATGACTACGTCACCAAGYCGTTCGCGGTCTCCGAACTGGTGGCCCGGGTCCGCGCGGTCCTGCGGCGCGCCGGTACCGCCGCGCCCGGCGATGACGGGCCCGCGCCGCTGCGCTTCGCCGACCTGGAACTCGACCCACGGACCAGGGAGGTCCGCCGCGCCGGGCGTCTCGTCGAGCTGACCGCCACGGAGTACCGCCTTTTGCACTACCTGCTCACCAATGCCCGCGCCGTCCTGACCCGGGCCCAGATCCTCGACCACGTCTGGGGCCACGACTTCAGTGGGGAAGCCAGCATCCTGGAGACCTACATCAGCTACCTGCGGCGAAAGATCGACGATGTTCAGCCGCCGCTGATTCACACGGTGCGCGGGGTCGGCTACGTGCTGCGCCTACCACGCTGATCCAGGCGGGAGCTGGTATGTCGTTGCGCGCCAGGTTGTTGCTCGCCTTGGTGGGACTGCTCGCGGTCGGCCTGACGCTCGGCGCGGTCGGAACCCACGTCGCCCTGCAGTCCTACCTGATGAGGCGCCTGGACCAGCAGGTGCGTGACGCCCACCCGGTGATGGAGCAGACACTGCTGCGCGCCACTGGCCACGGCGACAACGACGGCGATAACAGCGGTCAAGGTGGCTGGGGTAGCGCCGACGGTGACGATCGGGACCCGCGATTTGGCAGCGCGTTCCTGGTCGGAACCTACGGAGCGCTGTACGACAGCGGCGGCCATCGGCTGCTGGAGTCCAGCCCCGGCCCGAGCGGCGACCGGACGCCGACGGAGCGACCGGTCATCGAGGGCTGGCTGCTCGCCGCCGCCGAGGTTCGCCCAAACCTGGYGACCGCCCCGCTGTGGACCGTGCCGGCCGAGGGACACGACGACCGGTTCCGGATGCTCGCGGAGCGTTTCGACAACGGGGACGTGCTCGTCGTTGCCGTCCCCTACGCGGAGATGGACGCGACCCTCGAGCGCGTGGCCAAGATCGAGATTGTCGCGAGTTCGGTGGTGATGGCCGCGCTGGTAACGCTGGCCTACCTCCTCATCCGGATCGGGCTGCGCCCGCTTACCCGGATCGAGCAGACGGCCGACGAGATCGCCGGGGGTGACCTGGCGAAGCGGGTCGGGGACACAAGTCGGCGTACGGAGGTCGGACGGCTTGGTCTGGCGTTCAACGCCATGCTCACCCAGATAGAGGCGGCCTTCCGCGCCCGAGAGGCCTCCGAACAGCGGTTGCGTCGCTTCGTCGCGGACGCCAGCCACGAACTGCGAACCCCGCTCACCTCGATTCGCGGCTACGCCGAGATGTTCCACCGGGGCGCCGCCGAACGGCCCGAGGACCTGACCATGGTCATGCGCCGTATCGAAGAGGAGTCGACCAGGATGGCCGGCCTGGTGGATGATCTGTTGCTGCTTGCCCGGCTGGACCAGGGGCCGGCGACCGAGCACGAGCCGGTCGATGTCGCTGCCATGGTCCGCGACATCGTGACCGATGCCCGCGTCGTCGCCCCGAACAGGATCATCGAGACTGAGACCCCGCCGTTCCTGGAGATCACCGGCGATGAGAGCCGGCTACGGCAGGCGATCGGGAATCTCGTCCGCAATGCGCTTGTCCATACCCCGCCGGACACTCCGATCGCCGTGACCGTCACCAGCGCCGCGCCGACCGCCGTCACCGCCGCCGCTACGAACCTGCCCAAAGCCGTCAAAGCGGCCGAGATCGGCCCGGACCTGAAGCCAGAGCTGATTGCCAGGCCTGGCCCCTCGATGAGCGCGAATTCTTCGGGCAAGCGAGCCGCGGGGCCAGGGACGTATCTGGCTTCGGACGCGGCCGACGTAGTGATTTCGGTTATCGATCATGGTGCGGGCGTCCCCGAAGACAGCGTCGCCCACATCTTCGAACGCTTCTACCGCGCCGACCCGGGCCGCTCCCGCGACGTCGGCGGCACCGGGCTGGGCCTGTCCATCGTCGCGGCCGTCGCCGCCGCCCATGGTGGTCAGGTCGACTACCAGCCCACCCTCGGTGGCGGTGCGACCTTCCGTCTCACCCTGCCCTGCCGCTGACCTCGGTCATCGGCCGATGGCCCGACGACGGTTACCGCAGGTAGCCATCGTCACCACGAACGCATTGCCTCTCCACCCGTTCGGGTACTCCGCACCGTGACCTGGTGGCTGCGTCCAGTCTCCGCTCGGTGGCGCATGGTGCCGACCGAAGGCCGATCTGCCGGAACGGGGCGTGTGTCCAGGCATCGGTTCCAGAATCACGAGTCATTCGCAGGACTTTCCTAGGGAATTCTCCCGCCGACCAGGCACGCTCTACCCTTATGGACTCCACTCGGGTCCCGGAAGACGGGACCTCGGCGACCGAGCCCGGTCCCGTCGACGAGGGCGGGGTACCGGCGACCATGCCCGGTTACCGCCTCGACCTCGCGTCGGCGGGGGACGGGATGCCGGCGGCCGGGCCCGGGTCTCTCGGCTCGATCGAGGTGCCGGCGACCATGCCCGGCTACCGCCTCGACCTCGCGCCAGTCGAAGACGGGACTCCGGTGACCGAGCCAGGTCCCGTCGGCGGGACCGAGATGCCGGTGACCATGCCCGGCTACCGCCTTGAGCCCGCCGCGGCCGTAGCCGCCGCGGAGCCCGTGGCGGCTACGGCTACGGCTACAGCTATGGCCGCGCCAGCGGCGGCCACGGCGCCCGCCCGTCCGACCACCGGGCAGGCGGTCGGCCGGGCAAGCGGCCGGCCGTCGGGTTCGACGAATTCGACCAGTTCGACGGCATCGCGGTCCGCGCAGCGGCGGGGGCAGCTCGCGGTGCGGGCGGGGCTGGTGGCCTGGGGCGTTCTGGTCGTGGGGCTCTGGTGGTTCGCCACCCCGGGGTCCAGCCTTCACGGCGGCGCGGCGGTGATGACCGCGTTCGGCCGGGTCAGCGGGCTGCTCGCGGCCTACCTGATGCTGGTCGAACTGCTGCTCATGGCCCGGATTCCGGTGCTCGAGCGGGCCGTCGGGCTGGAACGGCTGGCGGCCTGGCACCGGGGGCTGGGCACCAACATCGTGCTGCTGATGGTCTCGCACGTGCTGCTGACGGTCTGGGGCTACGGCCTCGCCGATCATCGACAGCCGGTGTCCGAGCTGTTCACCGTGATCACGACCTATCCGGAGATGTGGAAGGCGACGATCGGCGTCCTGCTGTTCGTCACCGTCGGGGTGACCAGCGCCCGTACGCTGCGCCCGCGGATCTCCTATGAGGTCTGGTACTTCCTGCACCTGGCCGCCTACGCGGCCGTGCTTCTGGTTTATGGGCACCAGGTGTCCACCGGTGCCGAGTTCGTCGGCCATCCGGTCAACCAGCGGCTCTGGCGGGCGATGTACGTGACGGTGTTCGCCTGCCTGGTCATCGGCCGGCTGGTCCTGCCGCTTGTCGCGAATGTCCGGCATCGACTGCGCGTGGAGCGGGTGGTCGAGGAGGCGCCGGGGATCGTCTCCGTGTGGATTCGCGGCCGGAACGTGGACCGGCTCGGGGCGCGGTCCGGCCAGTTCCTGCGGTGGCGGTTCCTCGCCCCGGGGCACTGGCTCAGCGCGCACCCCTACTCGTTGTCCGCGCCGCCTCGGCCGGACCGGCTGCGCATCACCGTCAAGGCCGCGGGCGACCAGTCCAGGGCGATGGCCAGCCTCCGTCCTGGCACGGTCGTCGTCGTYGATGGCCCGTTCGGGCTGTTCACCGCCGAGCGAGCGACCCGCGGCAAGTCGCTGCTCGTCGCCGGCGGCGGCGGGATCGGGCCGATCCGGGCGCTCGCGGAGGAGCTCGCCAACCGCGGCAAGGACGTCGTCGTCATCCACCGGGTGCGCAAGGCAGACGATCTCGCGTTGTGGAGCGAGCTGCGGCGCATCGCGAGCAGACATCGGATGAGGGTCCAGGGCATCGTCGGGTCGCGGCGTGAGCTTGGCCATGACCCGTTGGCGGCCGACGCGCTCGCCGCGGCGGTGCCGGACCTGATCGAGCGCGACGTCTTCATCTGCGGACCCACCGGCATGATCCATACGCTTGTCCGCTCGCTGCAGACTCTCGGCCTCGCCGCCGATCAGATCCACACCGAGGTCTTCTCGCTGCGCGACGCCTACGTCGGCGCGCCGCGGGACGCCGACCGCCCCGACGGCGCCGATGACGCTGGTAGTGCCGATGGCGCCGACAGTGCCAAGAGCGTCGACAGCGCCGACGGACGGCCGGATCCTTCGGATCCTGACAACTCAACCGGTTTCCCCCGCCGCACGCGGCGCGCCGCCCCCGACGAGCGGGACCGGGACGAAGACGTGACCCGAAGGGAGGTGGCGGTGCCGTCGGCCGGCCTCCAGCAGCCGGAAGCGGGCGCCGCGACCTGACATGAACCTCAACGCCGGGAAGGCATATCGGGCCCGGCTGGGCTTCGCCGGACTACTGGGAACCGTCGTCCTCGTCGTGGGCGGCAAGGCCCTGGCCACCCAGGGCGACCAGCCCGCCGCGCTCGTCACGCCGTCCGGCATGCCCGGGGTGGCCGAGACCGGCCGCCCCGCCACCGGACCCGCCACCGGCGGCGCGGACGGGTCGCCGTCCGGCGACGACGAGGGTTCCAGCGCCGGTGACGCCACGGCCTCCGCGAGCCCGACCCCATCGCCCGGCCCCACCGCCAGCTTGGGCCCATCGGTCGCGCCCACCCCGCGGACCGTCGTCGGCGACGCGATCGACACGAAGTACGGACCGGTGCAGGTCCAGATCGTGGTCACCGGCAACAAGATCACGGACGTGGTCGYCCTGGTGCTCCCGAACCGGTTGTGGCGCGACATCCAGATCAACAACGAGGCCGTGCCGATCCTGCGGCAGCGGGTCCTCGACATCCAGAGCGCCAAGATCGACCAGATCTCCGGCGCGTCCTACACCAGCAGCGGGTATGCGTGGTCCGTCCAGTCGGCGATCGACAGGGCGGGCCTCTGACGATGACGGACGGGCGGCCGCTGCGCGTGCACGCGGAGCCGGTGATGGGGACGGTGGTCAGCATTGCCGTCCGGCCGCCGTCGACCGAGGTCACCGTCGAGGTCACGGCCGCGATCGAGGCCGCGGTCGCTGCGCTGCACCGGGCGGACGAGGACTTCAGCACCTTCAAGGCGCAGTCCTGGGTGTCCCGGCTGCGACGCGGCGAGATCGGCCTGGAGGACTGCCCTGCGCACGTTCAGGAGGTCTACCGACTGGCCGAGTCCTGCCGGGACCGCAGCGGCGGCTGGTTCGACCCGGCCTGGCGTGGTGACGGCACGGTCGACCCGACCGGCCTGGTCAAGGGCTGGGCGGCCGACGTCGCCTCCGCGGCGCTGACCGCCGCCGGCCTCGTCGATCACTGCGTGAACGCGGCCGGCGACATGCGCCTGCGCGGCGCGCCGGCCGAGGGGCGGTCCTGGCGGGTCGGGATCGCGGACCCATTCCACCGGGACCGGGTGGTCGCCGTCGTCGAGGGCACGGACCTGGCCGTCGCCACCTCCGGCACCGCCGAGCAGGGCGACCATGTCCGCGACCCGCGGACCGGGACGCCCGCGACCGGTCTCGCCTCCGTGACCGTCGTCGGGCCAGACCTGGCCTTGGCCGACGCCTTCGCCACCGCGGGCCTTGCCGCGGGCGCATGTGCGCCGGACCTCCTGAAGGACCTCGCCAGCGACGGCTGGGAGTGGCTCACCGTGGACTCCGCCGGCCGGCTGGACAGTTCGACCGGGTTTTACGGCGGCCGGTTCGCGTCTTCCGAGGGCTAGAATTCGAGGGCTAGAATTCGAAAGTCGTCCGTCGTCATCGGGATGCCCATCAAGATACGAGGCCCATCAAGATACGAGCAATGTCGCGGGGCGCATTTTACTGGCCGGGGAGTTGAATTGTCAAACGAAGAAGTAGGGCGTGAGCAGGAGTATGTCTCCATGCTCTACGGGCGTCTTGACAACTTCCGGGAACAGGCGTCCGCCCAGCTCGCCGAGGCCCTGCGGGAGCGGCCGGGTGGCAGGCCGCAGGCCCACACCGAACGTCAGGCCACGGCGGCGATGCACACCCGCCAGCTCGCCCGGTTCGACGCCGCCGAGGACGGACTCTGCTTCGGCCGGCTCGACTTCCACGACGGTGAGACCCGCTATGTCGGTCGTCTGGGTATTTTCGACGAGTCCGACGACTACACCCCACTGCTGATCGACTGGCGGGCCCCCGCAGCCCGTCCCTTCTATCTCGCCACCGCCGCCTCTCCGGAAGGGGTCCGTCGGCGCCGGCATATCCGCACGTCGCGCCGCCGGGTGTTCCAGATCGACGACGAGGTGCTCGATCTCGACGCGGCCGCCCCCGACGGCCAGTCCGGGCACGAGACGCTCACCGGCGAGGCGCGGCTGCTCGCCGCGCTGACCGCCGGTCGCACGGGCCGGATGGGCGACATCGTCGAGACGATCCAGGCCGAGCAGGACCGGATCATCCGGGCCGGGCATTCGGGGGTGCTCGTCGTGCAGGGCGGCCCCGGCACGGGCAAGACGGCCGTCGCGCTGCACCGCGCCGCGTACCTGCTCTACACCTACCGTGAGCAGCTGTCGAAGCGTGGCGTACTGGTCATCGGCCCGAACCCGACCTTCCTGCGTTACATATCGCACGTCCTGCCCGCGCTCGGTGAGACCAGCGTGGTGCTGTCCACCGTCGGTGACCTGTTCCCGGGCGTCCGCGCCGGGCGGAGCGAGCCGCGCGCGGTCGCTCAGCTCAAGGGCGACGCCCGGATGGCCGCGCTGATCGAAGCCGCGGTGCGCGACCGGCAGAGCGTGCCCGACGAGGCGCTGGAGATCCCGTTCGAGGACGAGGTCCTGCTGCTCGACCCGGCCACCTGTGAGGCGGCCCGCGACCGGGCTCGGGCCACCCGGCGTCCGCACAACCAGGCCCGCCCGGTGTTCGTCCGCGCTGTCATCGACGCGCTCGCCCAGCAGTACGCCGACCGGCTCGGCGCCGACCCCTACGCCGAGGACCCGCTCGGCGAGGACGACGCGCCGGGCCCCGACACCAACCTGCTCGGTGACGAGATCCTGGACGACATCCGCCGGGAGCTGGGCCAGGACGGCGGGGCGCTCACCGCGCTCGACGACCTGTGGCCGGTCCTCACTCCCCAGTGGCTGCTGACCGACCTGTTCGCCGACGAGGACCTGCTGGCCTCGGCCGGCGAGGAGGCCGGTCTCGCCGACGACGAGCGGCTGCTGCTCTACCGCGCCGATCCGCACGGTGGCCGCGCGGCCGACGGGGTGTGGACCGCGGCGGACGCGCCGTTGCTCGACGAGGCCGCCGAACTGCTGGGCGAGGACGAGACCGAGGCGCTGGTCGCCGCGGAACGCCGCCGCCGCGAGCGGATCGCCTACGCGCAGGGCGTCGTGGACATCCTCACCCGGGACCTGGACGACGACCCGGACGTCCTCATGGTCTCCGACCTGCTGGACGCCGAGCGGCTCGCGGAGCGGCACGAGGACGACGACGACCGTTCGACGGCCGAGCGCGCAGCCGCCGACCGGACCTGGGCCTACGGGCACGTGATCGTGGACGAGGCCCAGGAGCTCTCCCACATGGCCTGGCGCATGGTCATGCGCCGCTGCCCGAGCCGTTCCATGACGCTGGTCGGCGACGTCGCCCAGACCGGCGACCTCGCCGGTGCCTCGTCGTGGCGTCCCGTCCTCGGGCCGCATCTGGGCGACCGCTGGCGGCTGGAACGGCTGACGGTCAACTACCGCACCCCGGCCGAGATCATGTCGGTCGCCGCCAGCGTGCTCGCCTCGATCGACCCGGAGCTGGAACCGCCACGCTCCGTCCGGGAGACCGGCACCTCGCCATGGAGCCTCGCCGTCGAGCCGGACATGCTCGCCGGTGAGCTGGCCGCGGTCACCGCCCGCGAGGCCGCCGACCTGCGCGCGTCCCTTGGCGATGGTCCTGACGGTGGCCGCCTGGCGGTCCTCGTCCCGGCGGATCTGCTCGACGACCTGAGCCGCGAACTCGCGGCGGTCCTTCCCGTCACCACCACCGTCGGCGAGGATCCCGACCTGGCCTCCCCGGTCGCGGTCCTCACCGTCCGCCAGTCCAAGGGCCTCGAGTTCGACACGGTCCTGGTCGTGGACCCGGATCGGATCATCACAGAGTCCCCCCGCGGACTGAACGACCTCTACGTCGCGCTGACCCGAGCGACCCGCTCCCTCGGCGTCCTCCATTCCAACCGGCTTCCAGAGATCCTCAACCACCTGAAGCCCCAGGAAACCGTCCCGGAGCCGGTCACCTATTAGGTACCTCTCGGCGGGGTCAGTCGGGTTGGCTGGCTATTCCGCGAGATCGACGGAGCCGCAGCCGGGCTTGCCGGTGACGCGGTCGCGCTCGACCGGGAGAGTGCCGAGGGCGGCGGGTCCCGCGGACATGGTTCGCAACTGGACGAGACGGTCGCCATCGAACCGGTAATACGCGATGTGCAGGGTGTAGACGTTTGGCTCGCTGCTGGCGCCGGACGCCGTGGCCAACGCGGCCTCGGTCGCGCCCGTGGGCCGGCAGCTCCAGGACGCAACGAACCCGGTCGAACCGCCGGCTGGGAGCGAGGCCTGCGCGCCGTCCAGCGTCATCAGGCGAAGGTGGCCGTCGGTGTACCGGAACACCGTCGTGGCACTGTGGGCGGCACCCTGGTCGGTCCTGACGAACACCTCGCCATGGCCGTCACCATCGGCGTCGACGACACCCAGAACGCGGACGTCGACAAAAGCGGGATCGGCGGAGTCGAAGGGGACGGTGTCGCCGCCTCCGCCCGAATACCGGGCAGAAAGGGTACCTGCCTTGGGGATCGTCAGTTCGTCGGCCTTGCCATCCCCGTCCACGTCGCCGTCATCGGCACCGCGCGACCCGGCCGGCGTGCTCCGAGGCGCCGGGGCGGGACTGTCGGTCGAAGCCGTGGCGGTGGATTCCGAAGCGGTGGATTCCGGGGCGAGCGATGTCGGAGACGAGGATTCCGCGGCGTTCACCGCTGGTGCCGCCGAGCCGGCGGCGCAGGCGACCGTGAGTGTGAGCGTTCCCGCCAGCCCGGCCACGGCGGCCAGCACACGCGCGCGACGAACAGGCACGGCGTTCTCCTCAAAAGTGTTAAAAGAGTGGGTTTTTCGTTGTGGTGGAAACCGTCACAGGGTTGTTGTGCGGGCCGTGCATCGTGGCTGTGAAAGAACGGAATTCCATTCCTCTGGACGCCTGAAAGCACCCGGATCGTCGGGGTGGCCGCGAGCAGGCCTCGGCGGTTTCACCTTCTCGGTATCTCGATTCTGCCACCGCCTCCCGGAGGAGAGGTGGTACGTTTTCACTACTCCGGGTGTCAGGTCTCCGACCCGTCGCCTTACCGTCGAAGGTGTCTGCGATTAGGCCCRCTCGGCCATGGGCTGAGCCGCGCCGGCCAGGCGCTGATGATCATTGCCTGGCTCCGTCGGGGGACCTCTGGTCGCCCAGCCAGGCGCCGGGCCGGACCGGGCGGTCCGTCTGTGATCTTTCGTCCAGGTAAACAGTTGAAGACGATCTCAGGGTTGGGCAATCCGGCGGGGCCGCAGCGTCGAACTACCAGTGACCGCGCCACGAGAGGGCGCGGCCGGCGATGACGCCCCACTCATGACCCGGAGGTTCCGGCCCATGCCCCAACGCGCGGATGACGACGACGGCAGAGCGCTCTATGCCGTCGCGGCGGCGGACTACGGCGCCACCACCACTAGCGGCGGGGCAGCCCCGGAGCAGTTGCTTCAACGCGCAGGCCGGGGCGACAGCGACGCCTTCGCCGCCTTCTACGACCAGCTGTCCCCCCAGGTCTTCGGCCTGGTCAAGCGGGTCGTGYGCGATCCGGCCCAGGCGGAGGAGGTGACCCAGGAGGTCTTCGTCGAGATCTGGCGGCTCGCGAGCCGTTTCGACCCGGCCAAGGGGAGCGCCGCCGGTTGGACCTGCGCGCTCGCGCACCGGCGGGCCGTCGACCGGGTGCGTTCGGCCCAGGCGGCGACCGACCGGGAACGGCGGGTCGGCGCGGTGTGGGCGCCGCGGGACGGTGACGTCGGCTACGACGACGTCACCGAGCAGGTCGAGCTGCGGCTCGAGTACGAGCGGCTTCGCCGCTGTCTGGGCGGTCTCACCGACCTCCAACGTGAATCGATCATGTTGGCCTACTACAACGGCCACACCTACCGGGAAGTCGCGCACCTGCTCTCGACCCCGGTCCCGACCGTGAAGACCCGTATGCGCGACGGCCTGATCCGGCTGCGCGACTGCCTGGGGGTGGGCGCATGACCTCGACGTCGCCGGAGGCACATCTCCTGACCGGCGCCTACGTGCTGGATGCGCTGGACGGCCACGACCGCGCCGACGTCGAGACGCATCTCGACGACTGCCCGACCTGCGCCCGGGAGGTCGTCGAGCTGCGCACCGTCGCGACCATGCTCGGGGAGGCGGTGCCGGAGACGCCGCCGCTGTCCCTGCGGGCGTCGCTGCTCAGCGAGATCAACCAGACCCGCCAGCTGCCGCCMATCGTGCCCGGAGTGCCCGGCGACGACCTGCGCCAGCGGCGCGAGCGCCGCCAGCTGAAGGCGGTYGCGATCGCGGCCGCCGCCGCGGCGGTCGTGGCGCTGGTGGGGCTCGGCGTCGTCGGCGCGGTATCCGTCGACCAGCGCAACCAGCTCGCCGCGGAGCGGTCGCGGGTAGCGGACCTCGACGCGGTCGTGGCCGCCGCCGCGGCCAGCTCGGCGCAGCCGATGACCGGCGGCGGGAGTATCGCGGTGATCCCGTTCGGTGACAAGGCGTACGTCGACGTCCGCGACCTGCCGCCGCTTCCCAACAACCGGGTGTACCAGCTGTGGATGTCGACGCCCGAGGGAGTCAAGTCCGCCGCCATCGTCGAGGGCAACTCCGTCAAGGCAACCCGCCTCCTGCAGCTTGAGAGCAACGTGAAGGCGGTGAAGGTGACCGTCGAACCGAAGGGCGGCTCCAAGCAGCCCACCACCCMCGTCATCGGCACCGCCACCGTTCGCAACTAGCCCGTACTCGCCGATGGCTCCCTCGGGGGGAGCCGTCGGCGGGTTCGTCACCTGTGTTCCGATCGGCGCGTTGGCCCGTCCACAGGTGTTTCACAGGGACGACTCAGGAAGTCCACAGCCGGCGCGTCCACTCTCTGGGTATGGCATGGCGCGAATCGGTTCCGACCACCGTCCTGGGCGCTGGTAGTGGCGCCGCCTCCGAGGCGGAGCCGGGCGTGCCACCCGCCGCGGCGACGGCTCCGTATGCCTCGGCCGCGGTGATGTCGATGGAGTCCGCCGGGCCGCGCGGGGCGCGCGGGCCGGCGTTCGAGCCACGGGCGGCCGACGGCCGGTCGCTGCGGGTGCTGGTCGTCGACGACGAGACCGTGCTGGCCGAGCTGCTGACGATGGCGCTGCGCTACGAGGGCTGGGACGTCGCCGCCGCCGGCACGGGGAAGGCCGCGCTGCGGATGGTCGACGAGTTCCAGCCGGACGCGGTGGTGCTCGACATCATGCTGCCCGACATGGACGGGCTCGCGGTGCTGCGCTCGATGCGGACCGTCCGCCCGGACATCCCGGTGCTGTTCCTGACCGCCAAGGACGCGGTCGAGGACCGGGTCCTCGGGCTTACCGCCGGCGGCGACGACTACGTGACCAAGCCCTTCAGCATCGAGGAGCTCGCCGCCCGGCTGCGCGGGCTGATGCGCCGGGTGCACGGCAAGGTCGCGGCCCGCCGGAACGTCCTCGTCGTCGGCGACCTCAGCCTTGACGAGGACAGCCGAGAGGTCTATCGGGACGGTATGGAGATCCACCTCACCGCGACCGAGTTCGAGCTGCTCCGGTACTTCATGCGCAACCCGCGCCGCGTGCTGAGCAAGGCCCAGATCCTCGACCGGGTGTGGAACTACGACTTCGGCGGCCAGGCGAACGTCGTCGAGCTCTACGTCTCCTACCTGCGCAAGAAGATCGACGTCGGCCGCCAGCCGATGATCCACACGATGCGTGGCGCGGGCTACGTGCTCCGCTCCGCCTTGCCGGCCGTGCAGGCGACGCCGGCCGCGGCGGGCCCGGCGGCCGCGGCGTCGCCGGAGTGAACGTCGCCGGAATGGACGCCGCCGGAATGGACGCCGCCGGAGTGGACGCCGCCGTGGCCCAGCGGCGGTCGTCCCGCCCTCGGCGGTCGTCCCGCTCCGCACGTCCGTCGCGCGCGCCGCGACGGATGTTCGCGYCCTGGCGGTGGTCGCTGCGGGCAAGGCTGCTCGCGCTGCTGGTCCTGCTGCTGACGGCCGTCTCCGCGACGATCGTTGGAGTGACCGCCCTCGAACTGYGCTCCTACCTCGTCAAGCAGGTCGACGGCCGTCTCACCGCGGTGGACGACCGGTGGCGCAAGCCTCCGCCGGACTCCCAGCGGCTGATTTCCGGCACGGTGCCGGGGTCCGCGAGCGAGACGCCGACGGAGGGCGGGACGCCTGGCGCCGGCGATGCCGCCTCAGGCGATGGGCTCATCTCCGGCGGTGACGGCGCGCTGTTCGGGCCACGGGCGGGGACGGGCGTACCACCCTGGCAGGGCACGCCGGCGGCCTTCGTCGGCCTGCTCGGCCAGACGCCGGGCACCATCGCCGCGCGCATCGTCAACGGCAAGGTCGAGACCGCTGTCGTTCTCGGAAAAGACAACGTCATCACGAAACTCGCCACCGACGTCACGGACAAGCTCGCCGCCGTGCCCGCGAACAGGACCGTCCAGACGATCACGCTTGGTGACCTCGGCTCCTACCGAGTGATGGCCGGACCGGTCCCCGACGGCAGCCTCGTGGTCGTGAGCGGACTGTCGCTCGCCGAGGTCGACGCCACCGTGAACCAGCTGCTCATCATCGCCGGCGGCGTCGCCGGCGGCGGGGTGCTGCTCCTCGGGGTGATCGGTGCGGTGACGGTCCGGCGCACGCTGCGGCCGCTGCGCCGGGTCGCCGCGACCGCCGCCCAGGTCGCGGAGCTTCCGCTGGACCGTGGCGAGGTCACGTTGCGTGTCCGGGTTCCGGACGTCCATACCGATCCATGGACCGAGGTCGGCCAGGTCGGCGCGGCGCTGAACAACCTGCTGGGCCACGTCGGCGCGGCGCTGGCCGCCCGGCATGCCAGCGAGACGCGGGTCCGCCAGTTCGTCGCCGACGCGAGCCACGAGCTGCGCACCCCGCTTGCCGCGATCAGCGGCTACGCGGAGCTCACCCGGCGGATCAGCGATCGAAACCCGGGCTCGGCCGATCCGGCGGGAGCCTCGGTGCCTCCGGAGATCGCGTACGCGATGAGCCGGGTGGAGTCCGAGACGAAACGGATGACCACCCTGGTGGAGGACCTGCTCCTGCTTGCCCGGCTGGACTCGGGGCGCCCGCTGGAGCACGGCTGCGTCGACCTGTCGCTGCTGGTCGTCGACGTGGTCAGCGATGCGCACATCGCCGCGCCCGGGCATCGCTTCCGCCTGGACCTCCCGCCCGAGCCGGTGACGGTTCGCGGCGACCAGGCCCGCCTGCACCAGGTGCTCGCGAACCTGCTGGCCAATGCCCGTACCCACACCCCGCCGGGCACATCCGTCACCATCGCCCTCGACGTGGTCCCTGCGGACTCCGCGGCGGGGACAGCCGCGGCGGGAAAGGCTGGGGCGGGGAAGGTCGCGGCGGGGAACGTCGCGGCCGGCCTGGAGCACGGCGAGATCCGGCTCTCGGTGACCGACGACGGACCCGGCATTCCGGCGGAACTGCTGCCCAACGTCTTCGAACGGTTCGCGCGGGGCGACTCGTCACGGTCACGCAACGCCGGCAGTACTGGTCTGGGACTGGCGATCGTCGCCGCGGTTGTCGAGGCCCATGGTGGACGCATCACGGTCACCAGCGTCCCCGGCCGCACGGTCTTCACCGTCATCCTTCCAACGATCCAGGCGCCACCGCCGGTGCCGCCGGCGGTGGCGGGCGTAGCCGGCGCGCTGTGTACGGCGGTCGACGCCGCCGCCGCCGTGGCCGATCCCGCCGCCGTGGCCGATCCCGCTGACGCGGCCGATCCCGTCGCCGTCACGGGGGCGATGGCCGCCGTCGCCAGCTCCGCGAGCGCCGGGTGGGGCCAGCGGCCGATCTCCACGCGCGGCTGACGACACCGGCGGCTGTGAGCCTCGCTCGGGCCATAGGCCCACGGCGGTGCCATCAGCCCTCGGACCACCGGTCACGCGTGGCTCGCTCTGTGTGCGGACCGGTGGTTCCTGTCGTATTTCCGTCATCGCCGCGCATGCGTCGGGGACCTGCCGCGGCGGCCTCCTTGCCGCGTTGTTTCGTCACGTTTTCCACTCGTCTTCCGGAGGTTCAGGAAAAGGAGAACGTCCGTGCGGTGGAGCATTCACAGCCGGCCCACAGGTTTCCGCAATGGAGAACACAGGACCGGCATCGAACCTGGTGCCATGGCCACGACAGTGCATCCGCAAGGCGGCGCCACCGCGATGGTCGAGCACATTCTGGCTCGGCCTCCTCATCCGGGGGCGCGTCCCCTGCTCGACGTGGTAATCCCGGTGTACAACGAGGAGTCCGATCTGGAGCCGTGTGTCACCCGGCTGCGCCGTCACCTCGTCGAAACATTTCCCTACCCTTTTCGGATCACGATCGCCGACAACGCCAGCACCGACCGCACGCTGGCCGTGGCGAACGAGCTAGAGGCAAGGATTCCCGAGGTCGCGGTCCTCCATCTCGACGCGAAGGGCCGCGGCCGGGCGTTGCGCGCGGCCTGGGGGGTGTCCCAGGCGCCGGTGCTCGCCTACATGGACGTCGACCTGTCGACGGACCTGGGCGCGCTGCTGCCGCTGGTCGCGCCGCTGATCTCCGGACATTCGGACCTGGCGATCGGGACGCGGCTCGCACCGGGTGCTCGCGTGGTGCGTGGCCCGAAGCGCGAGGTGATCTCCCGCTGCTACAACCTGCTGCTGCGGCGAGCGCTGTCGGCCCGGTTCTCCGACGCGCAGTGCGGCTTCAAGGCGATCCGCGGCGATGTCGCCCACGCGCTGCTGCCCCTTGTGCAGGACACGGGCTGGTTCTTCGACACCGAGCTGCTCGTCCTGGCGGAGCGGTCCGGGCTGCGGATCCACGAGGTGCCGGTGGACTGGGTCGACGACCCGGACAGCCGCGTCGACATCGTCGCCACCGCGCTCGCCGACCTGCGCGGAATCGCGCGCCTGGGCCGGGCACTGGCGAGCGGGCAGCTGCCCGTCCGGGAGCTGCGCGCCCAGCTCGGCCGCGCGCCGTTGACGACGCAGGAGCCGCTCATCCCGTCCGAGGTGTCCGACGCGTCGGGCCAGCGGCAGCTGATCCAGCAGCTCGCGCGGTTCGGGACCATCGGGGTCGCGAGCACCGCCGCCTACCTGGCGCTGTTCGTCCTGCTGCGCGGCCCGCTCGGCGCGCAGGGGGCGAACCTCGTCTCGTTGCTGCTCACCGCGGTCGCCAACACGGCCGCCAACCGCCGGCTGACCTTCGGCATCCGCGGGGTCGGCGCCCGCAGCCAGGTCGAGGGACTGGTCGTCTTCGGCCTCGGCCTGGCGCTGACCAGCGGCGCCCTCGGCGGTCTGAAGGCATTCGCTCCCGACGCGGGGCGGGTGCTCGAGCTCGCCGTGCTGATCGGCGCCAACCTCACGGCCACGCTGCTGCGCTTCGTCGCCTTCCGCGCCTGGGTGTTCCACCCGCGCCGTGGCGGCCATTCCGACGTGCCTCGCCCCCAAGCGGAGCGGCCGAGCGAGTCGGTTCCCGGCAGCCTCTTCCAGCCCGTCCGTCCCCGCGAGCCAGAGCAGGAATCATGACCTCCGACCAGGGCGCCTGGGGCGCTCCCCGCTACTCGGCCGGCCAGAACCCGGTGGCCGACCATCCGTACCCCGTGGAACCGAGCCAGGTCGCCGTCGTGGACACCTGGCCGGGAGAGCACAGGCTCGCCGACGCACCCGTCGCCGACCTGCCCACCGCGGACTCACCCGTCGTCGAGCCACCCGTCGCCGAGCCACACCCTGGCGGGAGGCGTCGCGCTCACTCCGGTGGAGCCGCGGGGCGCTCGGGCCGGCTCACTCGGCTCGTGCGCGGCCGGCCCGAGGACCCGCGCTGGGCGCGTCCCGCGCTGCTCGTCCTGCTCGCCTTGACGGCGGTGCTCTACCTCTGGGACCTGGGCGCGTCCGGCTACGGAAACAGCTTCTACGCGGCCGCCGTGCAGGCCGGCACGTTGAGCTGGAAGGCACTGTTCTTCGGCTCGATCGACTCGTCGAACTACATCACCGTCGACAAGCCGCCCGCCTCGCTGTGGATGATGGCGCTTTCCGGCCGGGTGTTCGGGTTCTCGAGCTGGAGCATGCTCGTGCCGAACGCGCTGTGCGGCGTCGCGAGCGTCGGCCTGCTCTACTCCGCCGTGCGGCGGGTCGCCGGCCCGGCCGTCGGGCTCGCCGCCGGGGCGCTGCTCGCGCTCACGCCGGTGGCGGTGCTGATGTTCCGGTTCAACAATCCGGACGCGCTTCTCGTCCTGCTGCTCGTCATCGGCGCCTACTGCGTGACGCGGGCGTTGGAGGCGGCCTCGTGGCGGTGGTTGGCGCTGGCGGGCCTGGCGATCGGGTTCGGCTTCCTGACCAAGATGCTCCAGGCGTTCGTGGTGCTGCCGGTGTTCGCGCTGGTCTATCTGATCGCCGCGCCGACCCGGCTGCGTGCCCGGATCGGCCACGTACTCGCGGGCACCGTCGGTGTGATCGTCGGTGCCGGCTGGTGGGTGCTCGCGACCGTGCTGTGGCCGGCGAGCTCTCGGCCGTTCATCGGCGGCTCCGGGAACAACAGCGTGCTCGGCCTCGCGTTCGGCTACAACGGGCTGGGCCGGATCTTCGGTGGGGACGGCAACGGCGGCGGTGGTGGGAGCGGCGGTGGTCCGGGCGCCGTGGCGTCGGAGGCGCTGTCCGCGCTCGGATCGACCGGTCAGCAGTACGCGGGTGGCCTCGGCGCCGCGGGCGGAGCGACCGGGGCGGGCGGGACGGTGCCTGGCCTGAACGGCGCGGCCGGCTATGGTTCGGCCGCGTCCGACGCGATGGGTGGTGCGTTCGGCGGGGCGCCCGGTGCCGGCGGGCCTGGCGGTGGCGGTGGCGGTTTTGGTGGGACGGCCGGCCTTGGCCGCATGTTCAACGAGAACTTCGGCGCCCAGATCTCCTGGCTCATTCCCGCCGCGCTGATCCTGCTGGTCGGCGGCCTGTGGGCGACCCGGCGAGCCGCCCGCACCGACCGGGCGCGCGCCGCGCTGCTCCTCTGGGGTGGCTGGCTGGTCGTGACCGGCGTCGTCTTCAGCTACATGGAAGGCACCATCCACGAGTACTACACGGTGGCGCTCGCCCCCGGGCTCGCCGGAACGATCGCCCTGGGCGCACGGGAGCTGTGGCGCACCAGGGATGAGATCGTCAGCCGCCTGCTGCTGGCGCTGAGCGTCGGCGTGACCTCGGTCTGGAGCTACGTCCTGCTGGGCCGCACCGACTGGCAGAGCTGGTTGCGGGTTCCTGTCCTCGTCGTCGGCCTGGTCGGTGCCGCCGCGCTGCTGCTCTGGCCGGTCCTGCGGCGCTCGCCCGTTCGCCGGTCGGCCGCGGTGCTGGCCCTGGCCGCTGTGATCTTCGGAACGCTGGCCGCACCGACCGCCTACGCCCTCGAAACGGCCTCGGTGCCGCACACGGGCTCGATTCCGCTGGCCGGGCCCGCCTCGGCCGGTGGTGCCGGTGGCTTCCGGACGATGGGCGGCGGCGCGCCGGGGCAAGGCGCCGCGAACGGTCAGGAGGGCGCGCCCAATGGCCAGGAGGGTGCCCCGAGTGAGCAGGGGAGTGCCACGAGCGGTCAGGACGGCGACCTGACCGGTCAGGACCGCGGCCTCGGCGGTGGCGGTGGCGGCATGGAGGGGCAGGCCGACAGCGCTGTCACCCAGCTCCTCACCAGCGGATCCGACGGGTATCGCTGGGTCGCCGCCGTGAGCTCGGCGCAGAGCGCCGCGTCGCTGGAGCTCGCCACCGGCGGCCTTCCGGTGATGGCGATCGGTGGTTTCACGGGAAGCGACGAGGTCCTCACCCTGGACCAGTTCAAGCAGTACGTCGCCGACGGCAAGATCCACTACTACCTCGGTGGAGGCGGCGGCGGTGGCGGCTTCGGCGGCGGTGGCGGTGCCAACTCCCAGATCGCCAGTTGGGTCCAGGCGACGTTCACTTCCGTCACCGTCGGGAGTCAGACCGTCTACGACCTGACGAAGCCGGCGAGCTAGCGGCTCGTCGAGCCCGGCGCACGCAGCCCGGCGCTGGTACCGGCCCCACGGCCGGTACCAGCGCCGGGCTGTCGGCTCGGGAGCGGGTGGGTAGGCCGCGTGGATGTTCGCGGCGGTGCTAGTCCTTGGTCACGTTGAAGGACGCCCAGGCGGTGGTGGCGGCCCTGAGATGAGCGAGGAGCGCGGCGGTGACCGGCGGGTCGGGCGRCTCGCCGTGGACGGCGGCGCTGACCGTGCGGGTCTGGCCGGGCAGCCGGCTCGCCCGGACGCCGGGATGGCGATGCGCCTGGAGGGCCAGGCCGGGCAGGGTGGTCACGCCGAGGCCGGCGGCGACGAGCGCCTGGACGGCCAGGTAGTCGTCGGTCGTGAAGGCGATGTCGGGGCTGAATCCCGCGGTGGCGCAGGAGCGCAGCAGCGCGGTACGGCACCGTTCGCAGCCCGCGATCCAGCGCCGGTGGCGATGGTCGGCCAACCGGTCTCCCGCTAGGCCCGCCGGAGTCACCAGATAGATCGACTCGGTGAGCAGCGTCATCCGGCGTAGACCGTCGTCCTCCGGTTCGATCCACGTCGGGTCAGGCGACAGCCGTTCGTTCGGCGTCGGCCGCGTTGGTCGCGGAACCATCGCCGGTGCCGGTGCCGGTGCCGGTGCCGGTGCCGGTGCGGGTGCCGGTGCGGGCGTCGGTGCCTGCGTGACCGGGGTCCGCCCGCCGCCGGGCGGCGAGGCTTCCGGGTGTTCATCCCGCGCCAGGTCCCGGTAGGCGAAGAGCAGGGCGACGTCCGCCTCGCCGGCCCGCAACAGGCGGATGGCGTCCGGCGGCTCGGCCTCGGTGAGGCGCAGCTCGACGCCGGGATGGTCGGCGGCGAACGCTGCCGCGGCCGCGGGTACGAACGTGCCGAGCGCCGACGGGAACGCGACCAGACGGACCCGGCCGGCCCGCAGACCGGTGTAGGCGGCGAGCTCCGCTTCGGCCGCGTCCAGCCGGCCGAGGATCTCCTCCGCCCGTTCTGCCAGCACCCGGCCCGCTTCGGTGAGTCGAATCCCGCGGCCGACGCGCTGGACGAGCTGGCTGCCGGTTTCCGCCTCCAACCGGGCCAGGTGGTGGCTGACCGACGGCTGCGCGTACTGGAGGGCGCGAGCCGCGGCGGTGACCGAGCCGTGCCGGGCGACCGCGACCAGCACCCGCAGCCTGGTCATGTCCAGCATCCGGTCAACATATCAACGTCGTTGATAGTTCTAGCCGAAATCTGGCATTGGACCAATGGGAGACCGCGGCTGACCATGGTGACATGGATGACCGTCCTGCCGCCCGTGCCCTCCCGACATTCGACGACATCGCCGCCGCCCGGGACCTGCTGGCCGGCCATCTGCCCGCCACGCCGATGTGGACCTACCCGGCGCTCAACGCCGCCGTCGGGGTGACGATCTACGTCAAGCACGAGAACGTCCAGCCAACCGGCGCGTTCAAGGTGCGCGGGGGGCTGACGCTGCTTGCCGGCATGTCGTCCGAGCGGCGTGCTCGCGGCACCATCACCTACTCGACCGGCAACCACGCCCAGTCGATGGCCTATGCCAGCGCCGCCTTCGACGCCCCGTGCACGGTCGTCATGCCGACGACCGCCGCCGCCTCGAAGGTCCGGGCCTTGGGCGCCCTCGGCGCGACCGTCGAGCTGCACGGCCCGGACATGGCCGCGGCCCAGACCCGCGCCGAGGAGATCGCCGCCGAGAGCGGCCAACTGCTCGTCAGTCCCGGTGACACTCCCGAACTCATCGCCGGCGTGGGCACGGCGTATCTCGAGGTCGTCGAGGCGTGGCCCGACCTCGACGCGGTGATCGTCCCGATCGGTAGCGGGACCGGCGCTGCCGGCGCCAGCCTGGTCACCGCTCGGCTCGCGCCCCGATGTCGGGTGATCGGCGTCCAGTCATCGTCGGCGCCGGCCGCGCACGACTCGTGGCGGTCCGGAGAGTGCGTGCGCCGCCCGATCCGGACCAACGCCTGCGGCCTCGCCACCGGCCGTGGCTACGAGCTGCCGCAACGGGTCCTGCGCACCGGCCTCGCCGACTTCCACCTGGTCGACGACGACCAGATCGCCGACGCCCAGCGCCTGCTCGCCAGCGACGCGCACACACTGGCCGAAGGCGCCGGAGCCGCGGCCCTCGCCGCGATCCTCGCTCGTCCGGATGACTTCGCCGGCCAGCGCGTCGCGGTGGTTGTCACGGGCGGCAACGCCTCGGCCGCCGAGATCGCGGCCCTTTCGGTCGCCGCGACCGACCTCGCCGCGACCGACCTCGCCGCCACCGATCTCGCGGCCGCCGCCGCGTAGCCGAGCCGCGGGCGGGGCCCACCTGCATCGTGAGACTGGACCTACCGGGCTGCGAGATGGTACTTACCGGTTCGCGAGATGGTAATTATCGGATCGGGAGAGCGGGACCAGCCGGACGAGCGGCGGCACGCGCCACTTCTCGGGGCGCGACGGTCGCTCGGCGTGCTGTAGTGAGCCCGTGTGTGGTCTCAGGTGCCGGAACGGCCCGGCACCGAACCTGAGGAGGCGAGTGCGCTGAGCCGGAGAATGGGTTCCTGGTTCGAGGAGCTCCCGGTCGGGACGGTCGTCCACCACGCGATCACCCGGACGCTCACCGAGACCGACAACGTGCTGTTCACCACGCTGTCGATGAACCCCCAGCCGCTGCACCTCGACCACGAGTTCGCGTCCAAGACCGAGTTCGGGCGGCCGCTGCTGAACTCGATGATGACGGTCGCGACGGTCGTCGGGCTCGCCGTGCCGGAGCTGACGCTTGGGACCACGGTCGCGAACCTGGGTTTCGGCTCGATCGAGTTCCCCAAGCCGATGTTCGCGGGCGACACCCTGCACGTCATCACCGAGGTGACCAAGGCGCGGTTGTCGAGCTCGCGCCCCGGCGTCGGGATCGTGGAGTTCCGCCACGACGGCTACAACCAGTACGACGAGCTGGTCTGCCGCGCGTTCCGATCCGCGCTGATGCACTGCCGGCCCGCGGACGAGACGGACTGAGGGAGCMTCCATGGAGTTCGAGGAACCGCCCGAGCACACCGCCATCCGCGAGGCCGTGCGGGACATCTGCAAGGGGTTCGACGCCGAGTACTGGCGCCAGCACGAGAAGAACCACGAGTTCCCGTGGAAGTTCTACAACGAGATGGCCGCGGCCGGCTGGATCGGCACTGCCATCCCCGAGGAGTTCGGCGGCGGCGGTGGCGGCATCACCGAGGCCTCCATCGTGATGGAGGAGGTCGCGGCCTCCGGCGGCGCGATGAACGCCGCCAGCGCGCTGCACATCTCCGTCTTCGGCATGAACCCGGTCGTCAAGTTCGGCTCCCAGGCGCAGAAGGAGAAGTACCTGCCGCGGGTCGCCACCGGCGAGCTGCAGGTCGCCTTCGGCGTCACCGAGCCGGACGCGGGCACCGACACGACGTCGATCACCACCCGCGCCGTCCGCGACGGTGACGACTACATCGTGCACGGCCAGAAGGTGTGGACGACGAAGGGCCACGTCGCCGAGAAGGTGCTGCTGCTGGTCCGGACCACGCCGCTGGAGGAKGTCAGGAAGCGCACGGACGGCATGACGCTGCTGCTCGCCGACCTGCGCCGGCCCGAGGTCGACATCCACCAGATCGACAAGATCGCCCGCAACGCCGTCGGGTCCTGCGAGGTGCGCTACGACGGCCTGCGGGTCGACGGGTCCGACCTGGTCGGCGAGGAGGGCAGGGGCTTCAAATACCTGCTCGACGGCCTGAACCCGGAGCGCATTCTCATCGCCGCCGAGGCGCTCGGCATCGGCAAGGCCGCGCTGCGCGTCGCCACCCAGTACGCCAACGAGCGGGTCGTCTTCGGCCGCCCGATCGGCAAGAACCAGGGGATCGCCTTCCCGCTGGCCGAGGCACACATGCGCCTCGCCGCCGCCGAGCTCGTCATCCGGCAGGCCTCCTGGCGCTACGACCAGGGCCTTCCGTGCGGGGAGCACGCGAACACCGCGAAGTTCCTGGCGTCCGACGCGGCCTTCTTCGCCGCGGACCGGGCGATGCAGACCCACGGCGGTTTCTCCTTCGCCACGGAGTACCCGGTGGGCCGTTTCTGGGCCGAGTCGCGGCTGATGAAGATCGCTCCGGTCTCCCAGGAGATGGTCATGAACTACATCTCCGAGCACGTCCTCGGCCTGCCCCGCTCCTACTGACCGATCGGGCGGTGTCCCGGTGGCGGACGCTCCGCGCCCGCCACCGGGACCGCCTCAGCCACCGATGGCGAGGATGCGCCGGGCCTGCAGGACGAGCGGGGTGTCGACCATGCCGCCCTCGAAGTTGATCGTTCCGCGCCCTTCGCGCTGCGCCTCGTCGTACGCGTCGAGCAGCCGGCGTGCCCGGTCGTACTCCTCGGGCGACGGTGTGAACGCCTCGTGCGCCATCGCGACCTGGCCCGGGTGGATGCACAGCTTTCCGCCGTAGCCGAGGTCCCGGGCGAACGAGGCCTCCTCCAGGAACCGCTCCCGGTCGTTGATCGTGGTGGTTACCTGGTCGAGCGCCACGACCCCGGCGAGCCGGCAGGCGATCGCCACCTGCGAGCGGGCGTACAGCACCTCGGCGTTCGACCGGGTGCGCCGCCCGCCGAGATCGGCGATGAAGTCCTCGGCACCGAAGTACGCCGCGTCGACGCGGGCGTTCCTGGCTGCGTGGGCGAGCACCTCGGCCGCCCGGTGCACGCCCGCGACCGACTCCAGCCCGTACATCACCGACCGGTCGGTCACGCCGCGGGTGCGCAGCGCCTCGTCGAGCCGGTCGACGTCCTCCACCGTCTCGATCTTCGGCGCGACGATGCCGTCGACGTCGAGCGCCGCGTAGCAGTCCAGGTCGGCGTCGAAGTTCTCCGCGTCGGTGACGCCGTTCACCCGCAGCATGATCGCGCCGCCGAACTCGGCCCGCAGCTTCGGCACCGCGGTGACCGCGCCTTCGCGGCCCTCGGGCTTGGCGCCCAGCGGCGTCCCGTCCTCGAGGTCGACGATCACGATGTCGGCGCCGAAGCGGGCCTGCTTGGCGATCAGGTCCGGCCGGTTCGCCGGGGTGAACAGCGGCGACCGCCACCGCGCGACGCGACCGTCCGTCGACCCGTCGCCCGTCGACCCGCGCTCTCCCAAGGTCGTCATGGCGAGAACGCTAGCGGTCTTGGCCCGCGCGTTCACCTTGGATGTGACGCACTCCGGCGTCCCGCCGACCTGACCCGGCGTCTGCCTGCCCGCGGGAGGAGAGGCACGGGAGGAGAGGCGTGAGAGGAGGAGTCAGGCGCGGATACGGATCAGGGGGATGAGCTGTTCGGCTGGCGTGAGGGAGCCGTGGTGGCCRCGCATGGTGGTCAGTCGGGGTTCGACGTCGGGGCGGACGAGCACGCTGGTGCCGCGTGCCGCCGCGATGACGTCGCCGAGGCGGGGGATGGCCCGTTCGGTGACTTTCGGACCGAACCAGCCGTCCGCGACCGCCTGCTCGGCCGATACCACCCACGCGTGCTCGCCGAGCCCCTCGCGCCACGCGGCGAGGACGTCGCCGGCGGCGCCGGGCTGGGCGTAGACGTAGCGGGCTCGCGGCTCGCCGCCGATCGCGCGCACCCCGGCCAGCAGCGACGGCCGCCCGTCCAGGCTCACGTGGTCGTCCTCGGTGACGGTGACCATTCCGTGATCGCCCGTGACGACGAGCATCGAGTCGGCGGGAAGCTGCTCGGTGAGCGTCGCGACCAGCCTGTCGACCAGCGCCAGCTGTGCGCGCCAGCCGGCGGACGCCGGACCCAGCGTGTGCCCGGTGGTGTCCAGGTCGCTGACGTAGGCATAGACGAATCCCGGCGCGCGTAGCGCCTCGATGACGCGTTCGACCAGGGTGCCCCAGGTCGACGCGCCGGAGAAGCGGCTGCCGCGCAGCGCCATCCGGCTCAGCCCCGAATCGCGGTAGAGCGGCTGGGAGACGACGGTCACGGAGATCCCGGCCGCGGTGGCCTGCTCGAAAGCGGTCAGCTCGGGCTGCGCCTGCTCGGGCACGATGATGTCCAAGGCCGTGCTGTCCCGGCCCTGGAACTGCCAGCGCAGCGCGTTCAACAGCCCCTCGGCCCCCGGATAGGGCTCCCAGAGATAGCCGACCACCCCGTGCTCGCCCGGTGAGAGGCCGGTGCCGATCGAGGTGATGCTGGTCGCGGTCGTCGACGGATAGCAGGTCGTCAGGGCCGCGGAGCGGTGAGCGGCCAGGGTGGGAGCGACGTCGGCGTTCGCGGCCACCAGCTCGTCCCCAAGCCCGTCGACCAGCAGCAGGCAGACCGATCGTGCCTCGCCCAGCCCAAGCCGGGGAGCCTCGGTGAAACCCGGGGCTCCGACCGTGCCGAGCAATGCCGGCACCAGCTCGGCCAAGGAACCCTCGCCGTACCGGGGAAGCGCGGGAGACTGCACGCTCCGAGTCTCCCGCGCTTCCCGCCCGCGGTCGAACCGGTTGGACCATCCGTGCCCGTTCACCGCGCCACGCCCGTCCGTCCCGGCGCGGGGCCGCGGCGCTCGGGGAACCGATCCGGACCGCGTCAGCCACCGCTTCCGCGTCAGCCGACCGCTTCCGCGCGTTCGCGAGCGCGGGCCGCGAACCGGGGCATGTCGAGGCGTTCGTGGACGGCGATCGCGGCGCCGAGCTCGCGCCGCGCGCGCTCACGGTCGCCGAGGATGGCGGCGAGCGTGCCGACGTAGAGATGACCGGAGCCCATGCAGACGCCGCCGGGCGCGAACACGATGACAGCGTCGGCCCACGCCTCCACCCGGTCGAGCAATGGCCGGGCCCACTCACGGGCGCGGGCGCTGGACCGGGCGTGCCAGCACCACTCCGTCAACAGGATCAGCGAGCTCGTGGCCACCGGGCCGGAACCGAGCGCGGGAAGGCCCGGCCGCAGGACGGACGCGAGGGCGGCGAGCGAGTCGCCGATGTGGCCGGCCTGTGCCAGCCCCAGGCCACGGACGATCAGCCAGCCGGCATGGTCCGTGGGCGGCGCTTCCTCGGGCCCGGGCAGTATGTCGGCCAGCGCGCCGCCCTCCCAGGCCACCATCCCGCCGATCGCCTCGACCGAGGTGCGGGCCACCACCGCCGCCTCCGGGGAGGCCACGAGCAACGGCGAGAACACCGACTCCGCGGCCTCGATCGCCTCGTCGAGCCGGCCGGACATCAGGTCACGCATCGCCCGCCACCAGGCGGCGACCAACGTGAAGTCGTCGTAGCGCAGACGGCTCGCCGTGGCGGCGAGCAGCCGCGCCTGTCCGTCCGCCCTTTCCAGCTCGCCGAGCTCCAGGAGGGTCAGCGCCCGCAGGTGGGTGACTGTGAGCCGGGCGCCGACGTCGTCACCGGCGAGCTCGCCGAGCCGGTCGAGCACGGCCAGCCGCCGGACCGCCAGGTCTGGCAGCCACCAGGTCAGGAACTGCGCGAGCAGCACCATCTGCTCCAGGCCATGGACCTCCGCGAGGTCGGCGCTGGCCCACGCGGTGGCCCCCGGGCCGACCTCCACCGCCGGGCTGGACGGGGACGGTCCATTGCCCGCCGCGGGTCGAGGCCGTTCGGTGGTCGCGTCGAAGGCCGCCTGGGCCGCGGCCAGATGGCGTCGCGCGCGCTCCACATCGCCCGCCAGCGCGAACCGCGCGGCGCACGCGGCGTCCAGCGCGCCGGCGACCGCCGTCCCGAGCCCCGGCAGTTCGCGCGCGACGGTGAGCAGCGCGCGCAGGTCGGGGGATGTCTCGCCGGCCATCGACCAGTAGCCGGTGACCGGCCCACCCGATCGTTCCAACGCGGCCAGGGCGGCGAGATCCACCTCGCCGGCGAGCAGCGCGTCGTCCTGGGTGCCGGCGAGCAGGGCGTCGGCCTCGGCGAGCCGGCCGGCACGGCGCAGCGCCCTGCCGGCCGCCAGACCGAGCCGAACGCGCAGCGGCGCGTCCGCGGCTGGGGCGCGTTCGAGCCCGCGGCGCGCCCAGCCGACGGCGCCGTCGAAGTCCGCGACGGCGAGCGCGGCCGAGGCGGCGGCGAGCGCGGCGGCGGCGGCGCGCGGATCATCGCCGCGCAGCAGATGGTCGGCCACCGCCTGCACGCCCGCGCCGCGGGACTGGAGGAGGTCGGCGCACCGCCGATGCCAGCTGGCCTGAACCCGCGGGGGCGTGCGCGCCGCCAGCCCCTCCCGCACCAGCGCGTGCGCGAAACGCACCACGCCGGGCTCGTCGACGACGAGCCCGGCGCGCGCGGCGACGTCGAGAGCCTCGTCCAGCCTGCCCGCGTCGGCGACCGCCGCGACCTGCCCGGCGACATCCGCAGGAACGTCCTCGCCGAGCACGGCCGCGACGCGCAGCAGCCCGCGTGCCGGTTCGCCCAGCTCGGCCACCCGCGAGCTGACGACGTCGACCACCCGTTCCGGGAGGTCGGCCGCGGGCCGGCCGGCGGCGACGAGCCGGGTGAGCTCGGTCATGAAGAAGGCGTTGCCGCCGCAGCGTTCGGCCACCAGCGCCGCGACCGCGCCCGGGTCGTCCCACGTCGCGCCGGGCACCACCGCGGCCACGTATTCGGCCACCGCCGCCGGGGCGAGCGGCCCGACGCGCAGGTGGTCGCCGGGAAGCCGCCCGAGCGCGCCGAGCGCGGCGACGACGGGATCGTCGTCGCTCCGGTCTCCGCCGGAGCGTTCCGCGCCGACAGGCTCCCCGGCGCCGCCCAAATAGTCGTCGCGCACCGTGGCGGCGAACAGCGCGGGCCGTCCCGCGAGCTCGCGGACCACGATGGCCAGCACCCGCAGCGAAGCGGCGTCGGCCCACTGCAGGTCGTCCACCACGATCACCGTCGCGCGGCCGCTGGGGGCATGGCTGGAGCGATCATCGGCGCTGACCGCCGCCGTGACCGCGAAGGCCCAGGACCGCGTGGAGGCGTCCGGCGGTGCCGCCAGCTCCGGGAACAGCCGCCGCCACAGATCGTAGGGCGGGGCGTCGTCACCCGGGTGACAGCGGACCCAGCGCGGCCGCGCGAGCCCCGGCGGCGCGGTGGTGCTGGGCGACGGCGCAAGCAGCTCCGCGAGCAGCCGGGTCTTGCCTGCGCCGGCAGGCCCGGACACGACCAGCGACCGGGCCCCGGCCTCGGCTCCGCCCCGACCCCCGCTCCCGCTCCCGCCCCCGGCATCGGCATCGGCATCGGCATCGGCTGGCAGCGTGGCGAGGACGGTGGACATCCGCTTCAGCTCGGCCGCCCGCCCGACGAACGGTGACACCGGCCGGGATGACGGCACCGTGATGACCGGCCCGCCGGTGGTGGCGGTCGGCCTGCCGGCGGCGTCGGCGACCGGCCGCCGGCCTGGCCACCAGCCCGGGGCCGCCGCCGCCGGATCCGCGCGTCGGACCGCGGTCTCGACGGCTCGCAGCGTCGCGCCGGGGTCGAGACCCAGTTCGTCACGTAGCAGGCCGCGCACGCGCGTGAGCGCGGCAAGCGCGTCCGCCTGCCGGTCCGCCCGGTAGAGCGCCAGCACCCGCATCGCCCACAGGCTCTCGCGCGTCGGCTCGGCGGACACCGCGGCCGCCAGCTCGCCGAGCAGCGAGACATGATCGCCGAGATCCAGCCGGGCGAGCGCCAACCGCTCCGTGACGAGGCGCCGCTCCTCCCGTAGCCGGCCCGGTTCCTCTGGCAGCGCCTCGTCCAGGAGGCCGCCATAGGGCTCGTCGCCGTGCCACCGGGCCAGCGCGGCCCGCCCGGCCGCGGCGGCGAGATCCGGGCGGCCGGCTCTCAGCTGTACGTCGAGCGTCGCCGCGTCCCGGTGGAACGCCGCGGCGTCGAGCTGACCCACCGGGTCGGTCAGCACCAGCTGGTAGCCGACGGATCTGGTGACCAGCAGCTGGGCTCGCGCCGCCGGAACACCGGGCTCCAGCCGGCGGCGCAGCCGGGAGATCCAGCCCTGCAGGGTCGTGGCCGCGGTCGCGGGCGGCCGCCCGGACCAGAGTTGGTCGGCCAGCCGGGCCGGCGACAGCGGAGCCTCCCGCTGCGCGACCAACAACGCCAGAAGGGTGGCCGCGCGGCCGGTGCCCAGGTCCAGCTCGCGATCCTGGTGGTCCCGCGCCGTGACGGCGCCCAGCACCTCGAATCGCATGGCGCCACGGTAGCGACGCGGCCCGCGGGCGTCTGGCCGGTCGGCATCAGCAGCGCGGTACCAGGGGACGTCACCAGGTCCGTACCAGGACGTCACCAGGTCCATACCAGGCACCGCGACGACGGTCGACCCATGACCCATACAGGAACGGACACCGCCTCCCAGCGCCCGAACCCGTCGCCCCGCGACCTCGGCGCCTCGTTCATCCATGACCCCGGCGTCCCGCCGGCCGCCGGCTCCGGCCCTGGCGTCGCGTCGGCCGCCGGCCGCGCCCAACAGGGCCAGGCAGCCACCGGCCGGCGTCCGCGCCGCGAGGTGGTCGTCTTCCTCGCCACCACCTTCGGGCTCACCGCCGCGAGCACGTGCGTGGCGGTGAACCAGTCCGTCGATGTCAGCCATCTCGGCGATGCCTCCGCGCTGGGGCAGGCGGCGATGTACGGCCAGGCGGCCTGGCCTCTGGTGGGCGCGGCGGTCGCGCGTCTGTCGGTCGCGGGTCTGCCGGTACGGCGTCCTTCGGCACAGCGTCCGTCGGTACGGCGCCGGCCGGATGGCCGCGGCTCCGCGGGCTGGGACTGGGGCTGGCGCCGCACCTCGGCGCGTGCCCTTGGCCTCGCCTGGGCGTACGGCGTCGCCTACCCGCTGCTGGCCGGGATCCTGTTGTGGCTCACCGGCCTCGGCGGCTTCGACGGCGCGAAGCTCGCCGGCGGCTTCAACCTCGACGGGCTGCCAACCGGGCCGGGGGCGGCGCTGGCCATCCTGCTCGGCGTGACCGTCGGGTGTCTTCCCTACCTCCTGCTCGCGGTCGGGGAGGAGGTCGGGTGGCGCGGGGTGCTGCTGCCACACCTGGCCACCAGCAACTCGCCTGCGCGGGTGGTGCTGCTCGGCGGCCTGATCTGGTCGGCCTTCCACCTTCCGATCATCATCGTGCTGGGCGGCACCCCGGATGGAGTGCCCACACCCATCGCGGCGGCGCTGTTCGCCGTGGCGCTTACCGCCCTGGGCTCGACGCTGGCCTGGCAGCGGCTGCGGTATGGGCTGTGGCCCGTCGTGGTCACGCACGCCGCGGTGAACGCGACCCTCTACCTGGTGGTGGCCCCGGCGACCGTGGACCGGTCCGCCACCGGCTGGTTCGGCACCGAGACGGGGCTGCTGCTCGCGGCGACCTCGGTGGCCGCCGCGGTGTGCTGGGCGCGCCGGGCGCCACTACGGCCCTCGGCCGCCGGGGTCGTCGTCGCGGCCACCCGCGGCACCGCGTCGAACGCCAGCACGCCGGCTCACTCGTCGGTCAGCCCCATACAGGTCAGCCCCATACCGGTCGGCTCCGCACCGGTCGGCTCCGCACCGACGGATGACGGGGTGATCGACACGTCGGACATGTTCGTCGTGCACGCGATGTTCCGGCACCAGCTCGGGCTGCTGCCCGACCTCGTCCGTGATGTCCAGCCCGGCGACAGCCGGCGGGCCGGCGCGGTCGCGGACCACCTGGAACTGCTCCTCACCCTGCTGCACGAGCACCACGCCGGCGAGGACCGGGTGCTGTGGCCCCGGCTCACGGAGCGGGAGCCGRCCGCGGCCACGATGGTCGTCGCGGCGCGGGACCAGCACGACGCGGTGGCCCGGCTCGCAGCGGAGGCCAGACGGACGGCCGCCGCCTGGCGGCCCGGCGCGGGCCTGGCGGCGCGCGACAAGCTGGCGGGTCTGCTGGAGGATCTGGACGTCACCGTGGAGGAGCATCTCGACGACGAGGAAGGYGAGGTCGTGCCGCTCGCCGCCCTGCTGCTCACGGCGAAGGAATGGTCCGAACTCGGCCAGGGCGGCTCGGTGAGACTCTCGCCCCGCCAGGTGCTGCTGTCGCTGGGCATGATCGAGCAGGCTGCCGGGCCGGACGGTCTTGCCCGGCTCACCGCGCAGATGCCGGCCATCGCCCGCCCGCTGGTCGTCAGGCTGGCCCGCCGGGCGGCTCGCCGAACCTTCCTGACCCTCGCTGCCCGCTGACCAGGACGCTTGTGCGCTCCGACCGGTGCCCGGCTTCGGAGACCGACGCGGAAGGCGGAAGGCGGCCGAGACGGTCGAGGTGGAACGCGGTTGAGGTGGAACGCGGCCGAGACCGAGCGCAGCTGGGGGCCGGGACGGCGACATGCCGTTGGCCCCACCGCCAAGTCCTGGGCGGTGGGGCCAACGGCCGTCGGCTAGTTGTTGCTGCTGGATGGCTCCGAGAACTAGGCCGCCACCAGCTGGGCCTGGGCGTCGCGGAGGGCCTTGTTCGCGTTCTCCGGGAGGGCGCCGAGGGGCGTGGCGACCTCCTCGACCGTCGGGCCGTGTTCGGCGGCCAGCGGGGCGAGGGCGTCGAGGTCGAAGTCGTAGAGCTTCGCCGCGTTGCCGGCCAGGATGTCGCGCACCTCGGCCTCGGGCAGGTGGTGCAGCACCTGACGGATGGCCTCCAGGGTGAACGGCGACGTGCCCTCGTCGTGCGGGTAGTCGCTGCCCCACATGAACCGGTCGTGCCCGATCACGTCGCGGGCGGCGATGTCGGCGGGACGGGGGAAGCTCGCCCCCGACCAGCAGCTCTGCTGCCAGTACTCCGTCGCCGAGCGCGGGATCGCGTCCTCCTTGCGGTATTTGAGCTCACCGATCGCGCCGCCGCGGATGCTCTCCAGCACGCCGTCGAGCTGCTTGAGCAGCGGYGGGATGGCGGCCGCGGACGACTCGGTGATGACGAACTTCAGCCGCGGGAACTTCTCGAACATGCCGGCGAGCAGCAGGTGGACGAACGGCCGCATGCCGTAGAAGCCCACCTCGCTGATCATGAGCGCGGGGKTGGCCGCGTAGCGGCCGTAGTTGGGCGACCCGGTGCCGCCGTGCAGGTTGAGCGGGATCTCCAGGTCCTGGATGGCCGCCCACAGCCGGTCATACTCCGGGTCGTAGAGCGGCTTCACCCACTTCACATCGGGCGCCACGTTCGGCAGCAGCACGCCGCCACGCAGGCCATGCTCCTTGATCCAGGTGATGTCCTCGATGGCGTCGTCGATGTCGTTCAGGAAGAACTGCCCGACGCCGGCGCGCTGTGCCGGCTTGCGGGCGCAGAAGTCCGCAAGCCACCGGTTGTGCGCGTGGATGCCGGCGCGGCGGTGGCGGTATTCCTCGGCCGTCGGCGGCCCGGCGAACAGCACGAAGCCCGGGTAGAACGGCGGCACCGTGTTCGGGAAGATGACCTCGCCGACGACGCCCTGGGAGAGCTGGTCGCGGTCGCGCCGGTCGTCATCCCAGTTGCGGACCCTCAGGTCGGTGTCACGCAGGTCCTTCCACGGGTTCTTGTACCTGCCGCGCCAGGCGTCGAAGTCCTCCTTGAACGACGGGTCGAGGTACTCGCGGTAGGTCTCATGGCTCGCACCCGCGTGGGTGTCAGCCGAGATGATCGTGTACCGAGCGGCCACGGGCACCTCCCTGGTCTGGTGAGCGGGACGTACTCATAATAGAATGTGGTTTCAGTCTGACGTGTCAAGGAGACCTCGTCCGGCGGGAACGCGACCTTGGTCTCCTTGGCTGGCGTTCCTGGCCGCCACCGGATGCCACGGCCCAGGTGGGACGCTGCCCTGCAACGAAGTTCTTCCCTCGAACGAAGTTCCCCTGGGGGCGCCGTCCACGCGGATGCCTTGGAGGCGAGCGCTGACACCGGCGAGGACGGGCGCACGCGGGCGCATGCGGGCGCGTGCGGGGGGCGCGGGGGCACGCGGGCGGGTCGGGCGTGGGCGTTGTGGTGCCGTGGCGGCAGGAACCGCTCGGTCCGCGACCATGATCGCCGCGGATGTGTCGCCACAGTCGCGATCTGGTCGGATCCGCAACCGCGGCAACACGAAGGTAGTGATCTACCGGCTGCGTGCTGCCAGTGAACGTTGGCGGAGGCGGCAGCGACGGCAGTAGACCTGGCCGTCAGCCGTCAGCCGTCAGCCGTCAG